>NZ_JBLVOL010000014.1:31995-51028 GCF_053543755.1 Achromobacter semiaridum
GCGCCCCCCCGCGACCTGGTGTTCATGCTGCTGTCCGCCGCCATCATTACTGAAATCCTGTACAGCATTTCGTACCAGGGCCTGCTGTACCGCTATGTGGTGACAGGCGGCGGCGAAGTGGTGCTGCGCGCGCCCAGTGTGCTGGGCACGCTGGCGGCCACGGTGTTTGGGTTCTCGGTCATGCTGTTCGCCGATCTGCACCGGGTGCGGCTGTGGCGCTGGGTGTACGGCGTGCTGATCGCCGTCGGGCTCGCGGGCTCGGTCTGGGCGGCGTTTGGCGAGTATCGCGCCAGCGCGCAGGCGCTGGTCGGGCTGGTCTTCCTGTGGGGGCTGGTCTGGCCCATTTCCATGGCCGATGGCTGGCGGCGCGGGCATGCCAACGCGCGCATCTTCCTGCTGTCGTTCGCGGTGTACTGCGCCTGCCTGTTCCTGCGGCTGGCATTCATCAACGGGCTGCTGCCCGGCCGGTGGGAAGGCGGGCCCGAGGTGGCGTGGGATTTGTTGTCGGTATCGCTGATGCTGGCCGTGTTGGTGCACGGCCGAACGCGCCAGCATCGGCAAGAAAAGCTGGCCATTGAAGCGGAGCTGACGCAGGCGCGTGAACGCGAGCACCAGCGGCTGGATTACGCCGTGCGGGAACGCACGCAGGCCTTGCAGGAAGCGTTGATTCAGGCCGACGAGGCCGGACGTGTGCGCCAGGACTTTCTGGCGCGCATCAGCCACGACCTGCGCACGCCGCTGACCTCGATCATCGGTTTCGCCGATCTGATCCAGGCGGGCGGGCGTGACGATGCGCCGCGCGGCGCCATCATTCGCCGCAGTGCCGACCACATGCTGGGCATGGTGAACGACCTGATCGATTACGCGGCCGGCGTCGGCGGCCAGGCGCTGCGCGTATCGCCGGAATACGTGCACGCCTTGCTGGATGCCGTGGCCAAGGAATCGGCGCCCATTGCCGCCCGCCATAACAACCAGTTTGTATTGCGCGTGTCGGACTCGGTACCCGCCGTGTTGGAAATGGACGGCAAGCGCGTGCGGCAGGTGTTGTCCAACCTGATCGACAATGCGGCCAAGTTCACCCGGGGCGGCGTCCTGACGCTGACGGCCGACTACACCGTGGCTGGCCCTGCCGCTATCGACGCAGCGGGGCAGTTGGTGCTGTCGGTGCGCGATACGGGTTGCGGTATCGCGCCGGCCGATCGCGACCGCATCTTCGAACCGTTCCACCGGTTGGCGGCCGCGGATAACCAGCCGGGGGTGGGGCTGGGCCTGGCCATCGTCCAGCAATGGGTGCAGCGCATGGATGGCGATATCCGCGTGGAAAGCCACGTGGGGCTGGGGACCTTGATCAGCGTGACCTTGCCGGTCAGGAAGATGGACGAGTCCCGCATCTCGCATCACTACATCGCCGCCGCCCCGCATGTGCTGCCGACGCTGGACGGATCGGGCAAGCATCTTTGGCTGGCCGAGGATACGCCCGAGATCCGCGAATTCCTGGTCGAGGAACTGGCCAGCATGGGTTTTCAGGTGGACAGCGAAGCCGATGGCCGGGGCATGGTGGCGCGCATCCAGGCGCAGGACGCACGGCGCCCCGACTTGATCCTGACCGACCACCGGATGGAAGGCGTGGATGGCTCGGTAGTGCTGGCGGCGGCCCGCGCGCGCTGGCCGGACCTGCCGGTGGTGGCGGTGTCGGCCACGCCGCACGACACCTTGGCCTTGGGCGGCGCGCGTTATGACGCCAGCCTGCTCAAGCCCATCAGCCTGGTCGAGCTGCGGCATGTGCTGGGCCGGCTGTTGAACCTGGCGATCAAAGCCGTCGGCGACGAAGGCGAACCCGCATCGACGCCCACGCTTGCCCCGCGTTTGTCCGGCGCCGAGCTGACGCAGCTGCAAGTGCTGCTGGATAGCGGCGCCATCTCTGACCTGATCGACTGGTCGCGCGCGTTGCAGGCGCGCGATGCGGCGTTCAAGGACTTTTGCGCGGCACTGCAACGGATGGCGAAACAGGGCGACATCGGCGCGATTCGCAAGCTGTGCGACACCCTGCGCGCCGGCTGAACCACAGAGGACGGCGCGCAAAAGGCAAAGGGGCCGGTTGCCCGGCCCCTGCGTGACGCGTCGGCTTACACCGCCGACACGCTGCCCGTTGGTTTGCCCGCTGTTGTAGCGGTGGCCGCGGTGGTGGCTGTTGCCACATCCGGCGGCACGGTCACGATCGATGTCAGCGACGGGTTGGCGGGCGTCAACGCCGCCAGGTCCGGACGCGGGCGTTGCAAGTCCGCGTTCCCGGCAAAGGCTTGTTCCATGCCTTGCGCCGCCGCCAGCACCTCGCGGTCGCCGCGAAAGCGTCCGATGATCTGCATGCCGAACGGCATGCCCAGATGGTCGCGGCCACAAGGCAGCGTCAGGGCCGGGTGCGTGGTCAACGTCACCACATACGTCAGCGCCAGCCAGCGATAGTAGTTTTCCTGGCGACGGCCGTTGATGGACTCGGCGTACAGCTGCGTCCACGGAAACGGCGACACCGGCGTGGTGGGCGACAGGATCAGGTCGTAGTCGTCAAAGGCTCGCTGGAAACGCTTGATCAGGCGCGTCTGTTCGGCTTGCGCCCAGGCGCAGTCCTTCAGGCTCATCGCGGCGCCCATTTCGAAGTTGGCGCGGCTGTTGGGGCCCAGGCTGTCTGGGTCTTTTTCGTAGGCGTCGCGCATGCCCGCCACGAAGGCCTCGGCGCGCAGCACGTCAAAGCAGCGGTGGGCCTCGCCGAAGTCCAGGTCGATGGGATCGCAGGCCGCGAACAAATGGCGCATGGCGGCGATCTTCGCGCGGAAGGTGGCGCGGATGCCGTCATCCACATCGCAATGGCCGAAGTCTTCGGTGTAGGCCACGCGCAGGCGGCCCAGGTCGGCCGTGCCCGGCGTCAAGAATTGCAACGGGTCCAGCGGGTAGCTCAGCGGGTCACCGGCGTCGGGCCCGGCGCTGGCCGCCATTTGCAAACACGCGTCCGCCACCGTGCGGCCCATCGGGCCGACGACGGAAATCGGCGTCCAGCCCAGCAGCTTGCGCACGCTGGGCACCACGCCGGGCGATGGCCGAAAGCCCACCACGCCGCACTTGGATGCCGGGATGCGCAGCGAGCCACCGGTGTCCGACCCCGTGCAGACCGGGAACATGTCGCTGGCCAGCGCGGCGGCCGAACCGCCCGACGATCCGCCGGCATTCAAATTGGGGTTGAACGGGTTGCCGGTCGCGCCCCACACGGTGTTGCGCGAGTTGGCGCCCGCGCCCATTTCCGGCACGTTGGTCTTGGCGGTGACGATGGCGCCGGCGCGGCGCAGGCGCGCCACCAGCGTCACGTCTTCGGTGGGAACGTGGTCGCGATAGATCTGCGAGCCAAAAGTGGTCAACAGCCCGGCGGTGGGCTCCAGGTCCTTCACGCCCAGCGGCAGGCCGTGCAGCAAGCCCAGCGCGTCGCCCGCCATCACCGCCTGTTCGGCGGCGCGGGCTTCCACGCGGGCGCGCTCGAACGCGGTGGCGGTGACGGCGTTGATGTACGGGTTGACCGCTTCGATACGCGCAATGCACGCGTCCAGCAATTCCACCGGCGAAAGCTGGCGCGCGCCGATCAGGCGCCGCAGCTCAACGGCCGACAGCGAGACGAGGGAATCGTCCAGGGTCATGAATACTTCCTTCAATCGATTTTGATATTGGCGCGCTGCGCAACGTCGCGCATCTGCGGCAGTTCCTTCTGGATCAGCGCTTCGCCTTCGGCCGCGCTGGAGAACGCGGCTTCGAAGCCCTGCGCTTCCAGGCTCTTGCGCACGTCGGGCGACGCCACCGTGGCGCGCAGGGCCGTCTCAAGCTTGGTCTTCACGTCGGCGGGCAAACCGCGCGGCGCCGTGAACATCAACCACGTATCCATGGCGACCGACGGGTAGCCCTGTTCGGCAAAGGTCGGTACATCGGGCAGGAAGGCCGAACGCGTGGGGGCCGAGATCGCCAGCACGCGCACCTTGCCCTGCTTGCTTTGCGGCAGCGCGGCCGCCACGGTGTCGACCGAGAACGGGATCTGGCCGCCGATCAGGTCGGTCATGGCGGGGGCGCTGCCCTTGTAGGGCACGTGAATCATCTTGATGCCGGCCGCCGACAGGAAGGCCTCGCCCACGAAATGCGCGGTGGTGCCCGCGCCGAACGAACCGTAAGCCGGCGGTTCCTTGTCGCGCGCCTTGGCGTAGGCGACCAGTTCCTTCAGGTCCTTGACCGGCACCTGTGGGTTGGCCAGCAGCGCCAGGCCGGTGCGGCCGACGATGCCCAGCGGTTCGAAGCTCTTGACCGGGTCGTACGGAAGCTTGTTCTGGATGGCGGGGTTGACCGTGAAGGTGGTGCCCGAACTGACCAGCAGTGTGTAGCCATCGGGCGCGGCCTTGGCCACATAACCGGCGCCGATCGCGGTGCCCGCGCCCGCGCGGTTTTCCACCACCACGGTCTGGCCCAGTTCCTGGCCCAGCTTTTGCGCGATGACGCGGCCCAGCACGTCGGTGGCGCCACCGGGCGGAAAGGGCACCACCAGGGTGACGGGGCGGGTGGGATAGCCGGTCTGGGCGGCGGCCGGGGCCGAGGCGGCAAGGGCGCCCGCCAGGGTGACACCAAGGGCAATCAAGGCAGTCTTCATGGTCATGCTCAACGAGAGTGGTGGAGAGAAGGCGCTTGTGTCGGCGCCTGAGGGTCGGCCGCGAGTCGTTGCCCGCGGCTCAGGAATTGCTCATATTCTTCGGCCGGCACAAACAGCCCGCCCGTGGTCCAGGCCAGGTGCGTGGCGCGCGGCAGGTGCGGCAGCAAGCCGCGTCGGCGCAGCCACTGTTGGCCCGCGACGCTGCCCAGCAGATGGCGCGGGCCGGAAAAGCCCGCTGCCGCCGAGGGCTCGATGTGTAGGCCTTCGCTGTCATGCAAGCGCGCCAGGTCACCGTAAAGGGTGTCGTCAGCCACCGTGTAGACGCCGGCCAGCAGGTCACCCACGGCGGCGTACGCCAGGTCCGACGCGCGCGGCACGGCCAGGCCATCGGCCTCGGTCTGATTCGTCAGGCCAATGTCATAAACCGACGGCGGCACCGGCATGCCGGGCAGTTGGCCATTGCCGGCCATCATGCGCAGCAGAAAGCACGGCGACTGGACCGGCTCGGCAAAGAAGCAGTGCACGTGCGCGCCGAACAGCAACGACAAGCCAAAGGCGATGCCGCCGGGCGCGCCGCCCACGCCGCAAGGCAGGTAGACGAAGAGCGGATGCTGGGCGTCCACCACGATGCCGGCTTGCGCCATCTGCTCGCGCAGCGCCAGCGCGGCCGCCGCATAGCCCAGGAACAGCGAGGCCGAACGTTCGTCGTCCACGAAGTAACCCTTGGGGTCGGCTTCGACCTGACGGCGTCCGGCCGCCACGGCTTTTTCATAATCGCCAGGATGTTCGACCACCTCGACCCCGCGCGAACGCAGCCGGGTTTTTTTCCATTCCTTGGCATCGGCCGACATGTGCACGGCAGCGCGAAACCCCAACGCCGACGCAATCACGCCGATGGACAAACCCAGGTTGCCGGTTGAGCCCACGGCCACCTGGTATTCCGAGAAACAGGCACGGGCCTCGCGCGAGGCCAGCTTGACGAAGTTATCGCCGGGGGCGATCAGGCCGCGTTCCAGTGCCAGCTTTTCAGCGAATTCCAGCACTTCATGGATGCCGCCGCGCGCCTTGATCGACCCCGCCACGGGCAACGCGTGATCGGCCTTGATCCACAAGCGCCCCGATGCGTGGGGCAAGCCCAACGCGCCCTGCATGGCGGCGGCTTGCAGCAACGGTGATTCGATGACACCGGCCGTGGCTTGCAGCTCTGGAAATAGTTGCGCCAGCAACGGCGCGAAGCGCGTGAAGCGGTCCTGCGCGGCTTGCACATCGGCCAGGCTGAACGGCGCAACGGCGGGCGCGGCCACGGACGCGGCAACGGGGGCAACCCCCACGGCCGGACGCGTCCACAGCACGGGCCGCGCCGCGCGCAACGCCTGCAAGGAAAGGGACGAAACAGAAGCGGGGGACGGGATCATGACTGCGCTTGCCTAAGGGGGGACGTCAAGAAGACGTCATCGAACGGTCACATCCTAGGCTGGCGCTTAGCGTTGCTGCAATATGAATTGATAGAATTGTCCGTTGCGTTTTGCGCAAACCGAGGGCAAACCCCATGAACCCCCAGATCCTGCAAGAAATGGCCATGCGCTACTTCCTGGAAGTGGCGCGTTGCGGCTCCGTCAGTGTCGCGGCCGAGCGGCTGGAAGTGGCGCCGTCGGCCGTCAGCCGCCAGATCGCCCGGCTGGAACGCGAGCTGGGCACCTTGCTGTTCGAGCGCCGCTCGCGCGGCATGGCGCTGAACGCCGCCGGCGAATTGCTGGCCGCGCACGCCAAGCGCGCGCAGCAGGATGTGGACCGTGTGACCGGCGAAATCATGAGCCTGCGCGGCCTGCGCCAGGGGCTGGTGCGCGTCGTGTGCACCGAGGGGTTCGTGCATGACGTGGTGCCCGCCGCCATCGCGGAATTTCGCAAGCAATACGCGGGCATCCGCTTCACGCTTGACGTGTGTTCACAGCGCGAAGTGCCGGTTCGCGTGCGCGACGGCGCGGCCGATATCGGCATCACGCTCAGCCTGACCTCGCACCGCGACGTGCGCGTGGAACTGCGCATGCCCGCGCCCGTGCGCGCGGTGGTGGCGGCGGGCCATCCCTTGGCCGCGCAATCCGAAGTGTCGCTGGCGCAATTGATGGCGTATCCGCTGGCGTTGCCCGACGCCGATTCCACGCTGCGGCAATTGATCGACATCAGTTGCAGCCGCCAGCAGTTGCAGTGCGAACCGGTGTTCTCCAGCCGCAGCGTCGATGCGCTGGTGGCGTTCGCGGGGGCGGGCGGCGGCGTGGCGTTCTGCGGGGAACTGGCGATCCGCTATCGGCTGCGCGGCAAACAGGTGGTGGCCGTGCCGCTACGCGACCGCGAAATGAACGAACGCCACTTTGAAGTCCAGACGCTGGCCGGGCGCGTGCTGCCCGAGGCCGCCAAGGCGTTCATCGCCAGCCTGCGCGCGCAGCTGGAATCCGAGGGCGGGGTGGTGGACTGATGCGTGGTGATCGATGCGCGGTGATCGATGCGTGGATCAGCGCGCCACACCATCCCGATATGCCACCGCCACCATCGCCGCGGCCACGAACGTCATCACCGCGAACAGCACGACATATACGGCGGTCCACAACAGCCCTTCATTCGTGGCGTAGTGCAGATACTCCGTCAGCGCGCTGTGGGCAAAGCCGCCCAGGCTGACCAGCACGGCCAGGGCCAACACCAGCGGCCAGCGCGGATACGGCATGGCGGCGCGGATTCCGCGCAAGCCTGCGTCGCCCGTGACGGCGGTGCGCGGCAGGCTCAAGGCCAACACCGCCACGCAATACAGCACCGGCAGCCACACCACCAGCACGGCCGCGGCCAATGCCGCAAGGAACGCGTTGGTGTCCGGCCCGTTCATCATCATGTAAAGCACATAGGGCAGGTCGCCCGTAGCGCGTGCGAGTATCGCGACGATCAGCACCAGCACGCCGAACACCACCAAGTGCCGCGCCTCGGCCGAGCCGCCGCGCGCCGCATCGGGGTTGGCGCCGCCGCCCAGCACCACAACGCGATGCCAGGCGAACGTCACGCGCGCGAACGCGATCAAGTTGACCGGCGCCAGCAGCAAATACAGCCCACTACCGGTCCAGGCCAGCGACGCGGCCAGGATGGCGAAGGGCAGCGACACCAGGAACGCCGCCAACGACCACGGCGCGGCGGCCAGCATGGCGCGCCCCTGATGACGGATGGCGCCGGCCGTGGCCGAGAAGTATCGACGTGCACTGAATGTTTGCGACAAGGCGGCGCCTGCTTGAAAACAAAGGGGCTTCGTTTATACCGCACGCGGCGCCGTGGCTTCGTCCGGGCGCGGCGCCGTGGCTTAAACCGCCGCCGCGCTGCGGGCCAATACCGCCAGTACGTTGCGCGCCGCCGCCACGCCCATGTTCACGTAGGCCGCGCTGGTCACGCCGCCGATGTGCGGGCTGAGCAGGATGCGGGGTTCCTGTTGAAACGGGTGTGCCGCCGTCATGGGCTCGACGGCAAAGCTGTCCAGGCCGGCGGCCATCACTTGACCGCTACGCACGGCGGCCAGCAGCGCGGCTTCGTCCACCAGGCCGCCCCGCGCGGTGTTCACCAGGATCACGCCGGGGCGGCATTGCGCCAGCGTGTCGGCGTTGACCAGTTGATGGTTGTCGTTCGTCAGCGGGCAGTGCAAGGACACGGCATCGGACTCCTGCCAGATGCGTGACAGCGGCACGGCCTCGATATAGGGCGGCAGGTCTTGCGCATACGGGTCGTGGCCGA
This sequence comes from Achromobacter semiaridum, assembly GCF_053543755.1. Classification (NCBI taxonomy): domain Bacteria; kingdom Pseudomonadati; phylum Pseudomonadota; class Betaproteobacteria; order Burkholderiales; family Alcaligenaceae; genus Achromobacter; species Achromobacter semiaridum. The sequence goes on from NZ_JBLVOL010000014.1 coordinate 40,430, forward strand.
TGACGCGCATGTTCATGCCGTGCGCCATCGCCGCAAAGCGCCGGCCGATGGCGCCCAACCCGATCAGGCCGATCGTCTTGCCCTCCAGCTCCACGCTCTTGTGCGTGGCCTTGTCCCAATGGCCGGCGCGCATGCGTGCATCCAGCGCCACCACCGACTTGGCGCAGGCCAGCAGCAGCGCCAAGGCCTGCTCGGCCACGGCGGCCGCGTTCGCGCCTGCCGCCGCCACCACCTCGATGCCGCGTTGCGCGGCGGCGGTTTTGTCGATGGTGTCGGTGCCGCTGCCGTGCTTGGAGATCACGCGCAAGGACGGCGCGGCGTCCATCGCGGCGGCGCCGACCTTGCTGTAGCGCACGATGATGGCCACCGGATCATGCTGGCGGCACAGCGCCACGATGTCATCTTCCGACGGCGTCTTGCCCGCGTAGACGATGTTGAACCCGTCCAGCAGCGTCAGGGCGTCGGGGGCCAGGTCGGCGGCGGTAACGACAAGCGCCGGTTTGTGCGAAGCAGGTGAAGTCACAGCGCCTCTCCTTCCTTCAGCACGCCGGCGCTGCGCAGCGCGGCCGTCAACCACTTGGCTTCGGTGTCGCCGGCCTGGATGGCGGCGATGCGGGCCGCTTCGTCGCGCACTTTCTTTTCGGCGGCGGGCAGCAGGGCTTCGATTTTTTCGCGTTCCACGACCACCACGCCGTCAGCGTCGCCAATGATGAAGTCGCCCGCGTTGACGGTTACGCCGCCCACCGATACGGGGTGGCCGATGCGGCCGGGCACGTTCTTGGTCGGGCCGTTGGGGTTGGCGCCTGCCGCGAACACCGGATAGCCCATCTCGATGATTTCAGTGGTGTCGCGCGCCGCGCCGTCGATGACCACGCCGGCAATGCCCAACTGGCGGCAGGCGGTCATCATGATGGTGCCCATCAGCGCGGCGCTCAGGTCGCCCTTGCCGTCGATCACCAGCACGTCGCCGGGCTTGGCCAGCGAGATGGCCGCGTGAATCATCAGGTTGTCGCCGGGCCGGACCTCGACGGTGAACGCGGTGCCGGCCAGCTTCATGCCGGCCTCCAGCGGCCGGATGCGGCCACTGAGCGCACCACGGCGTCCCGCCACATCGGCCAGGATGGCGGGCTGCAACGACGCGGCGCGGCGCACGATGTCGGCCGGAACGCGGGGAAAGTCTTTGATGATGTCGGGGTTTGCCATGGGAATTCCTGTCTAAAGCAGACGATGTTGAATGCGGGTTTTCTTGCCGGACGGGGCGCCCTGGGACCCCCCGGGGCTTACTCGACGCGGGCGCCGGAGTCCTTCACGATCTTTCCCCAGCGGATGCGGTCGTCATGGATCAGCTTGGCGAACTGTTCCGGCGTGCTGGTCAGCACGCGCGCGCCTTGTTCCTGGTATTTCACGGTCAGGTCTTGGGCTTGCAGCGCCTTGTTGAATTCCGCATTCAGGCGCTGCACGATGTCCTGGGGCACGCCGGCCGGCGCGGCCAGGCCGAACCACGTCACGGCCTCGAAGCCGGGGTAGCCGCTTTCGGCGATGGTGGGCACGTCAGGCATGTCGGGCACGCGTTGCGCCGAGGTCACCGCCAGCGCGCGCATCTTGCCGTTGCGCACGTGGCCGATCAGCGTGGGCACCGACGACAGGTACATATCGATCTGCCCGCCGATCAAATCGTTGGACGCCTGGGCGGCGCCCTTGTACGGCACGTGCGTCAGCTTGATGCCGGCGGCGTTCTGCAACTGCACGGCGGCCAGGTGAGCCACGGTGCCGTTGCCCGAGCTGGCGTAGTTCAGTGCTTCGGGCTTGGCGCGCGCGGCGGCGATCATGTCCTTGAACGATGTCAACGGCGAGTTGGCCGGCACCACCAAGACGAGCGGCGCGTCGGCGATCAGGCCGATGGCGGACAGGTCTTTCTCGGGGTCGTAGGGCAGCTTGGCGTACAGCGTGGGGTTGATGGCCAGGTTGCTGGTCTGGCCCAGCACCAGCGAATAGCCGTCTGCCGCCGACTTCGCCACCGCGTCCACGCCGATATTGCCGCCGGACCCCGGGCGGTTTTCCGTGACGATGTTCCAGCCGGTGTTTTTGGCCACCTTCAGTGCCGCCTCGCGGGCCAGCACGTCGGTGCCCCCTCCGGGCGGGAAGGGGACGATCAGGCGGATGGGTTTGTCGGGGTAGCCCTGGGCGGCGCTGATACCCGCCACGCAGACGAGCGCCAGGCCCGACAACACGCGCGCAATGACTTTCATGATTTGTCTCCAGTCGTTGTTTTGATCCGCGCATTGTGCGAGGGTGTTCCGCACAATACAATCCGGGTTCGCAGTACGAAACACGTTTCGTATAGCGGTCAACGGAACGGACAAAGGGGCGAGGCGTGAACGACGACGGCAATGACGGCAATCGCAATGACGGCAACGAAAGCCTGCAAGCAGAAAACGACGCCGGCGGCGCCGAGGAGGGGGTGGTTGCCGTCCGGCGCGCCATGCGCATCCTCGAAGCCTTCGGCGTGGACGACGCCCATCTGACACTGGCGGAACTGAGCCGCCGCACGGGCTGCCATCGATCCACCGTGCTGCGCCTGGCGCGCACGCTGGCCATGGATGACTACCTGGCCCAGCGGCCGGACGGCACGTGGCGGCTGGCGCGCGCGGCCGGTTGGCTGGGCGCGTGCTACCAGGCAACCTTCAACGTGCAGGAATTGGTGCAGCCCGTGCTGCGCGAGCTGTCTGGCGCTACGGGAGAAAGCGCCACGTTCTATGTGCGCGAGGGCAATCAGCGCATCTGCATGGCGCGTGTCGAAGGCCCCAAGTCCATCCGCCACCACGTGCGGGTGGGCGCGGCATTGCCGTTGAACCTGGGCAGCCCCGGCCGCGTGCTGCTGGCGTTTTCAGGCGAAGCGGGCGACGAATACGAGGCCGTGCGACGCGCCGGCTACATGATTTCGCTGGGCGAGCGCGACGCCGAAGTCTCCAGCATTTCAGCGCCGGTCTACGGCATCAACTGGACCTTGCTGGGCGCGATCTGCATCTCGGGCCCGATCTCGCGCTTGAACGAAGCGGTATTGCTGGGCCACAAAGAAGCCATTCTTTCCACGGCCAGCCGGCTGTCACGTTCGATGATGGGCGCGCGGCAAGGCGGCGCGGGTTAGGACGCGCGGCACGGCGGCGCGCGCGGCTTTTCGCGAGGCAATTCGCGCGCCGTGCATAACCTTGCGATATGTGTGCGGCCCGGCCCGGCCCGGCCCGGCTTTGCTGCCCTATCGTTTTCCCTAGCGGCAGTGCGCGTGAACGGCGCTTTCCCTGCGTTATCACGGCAAAGACCCGCACACCATAACCTTGGGTTATCCATAGGCCCACGTTAGCTATTTGTGCCGCGCCGGTGTGCCGCCGATCATCCGCTTACGGAACGCAGCGCCATGCCGAACACACGGGTGCTGACGATATAGCCGGCCTATACAAGGGGAAATGATGACGTCTTACCGGAACGCCACGGCTGCCGTGGCGCTTGCGCCAGCCTGTCCGGGAGCGCAGCCATGAAGGTCTTCTGCGCCGGTCTGGGCACCGAGACCAACACCTTCGCACCCATGCCCACCAGCCTTGCGGCCTTTCAGGAACGCGACTACTACCCGGCCGGCACGCATCCCGATTCCGTCACCTTCGCCGGTGCGCCGCTTTTCGTGGCGCGCTTGCAAGGCCGCGAAGCGGGTTGGACCCTGGTGGACGGCCTGGTGGCATCCGCGCAGCCTGGCGGCATCACCACGCGGGCCGCCTACGAGAGCTTGCGCGACCAGATCCTGGCCGACCTGCGCGCCGCGATGCCGGTGGATATGGTGTTGTTGGGCCTGCACGGCGCGATGGTGGCCGACGGCTATGACGATTGCGAAGGCGACATCCTGCGCCGCGTCCGTGAACTGGTCGGCCCCAGCGTCACGGTGGGCGCCGAACTGGACCCACATGCGCACCTGACGCCACTGATGGTCGAACAGGCCACGGTGCTGGTGCTGTTCAAGGAATATCCGCACACCGACATCCGCGAACGCGCCGAAGACCTGCTGGCCCTGTGCCTGGACGCGCATGCGGGCCGCACGCGTCCGGTCGCGGCGCTGGTCGATTGCCAGATGATCGTGCCCATGCACACCACGCGCGAACCGGCGCGTGGCTTTGTCAGCCGGATCAAGGCGCGGGAAGGGCGCGACGGCATCCTGTCGATATCGGCCGCGCAAGGCTTCGCCACGGGCGACGTGCCCGAGATGGGCACCAAGGTGCTGGTCTACGCCGATGGCGATGCCGCCGCCGCTCAAGCACTGGCGCGCAAGCTGGCCGATGAATTGATCGGCATGCGCGAGGATCTGATGGTGCCGTACCGCAGCGTGGACGAAGCGCTGGATGAGGCCTTGGCGTTTGACGGCGGCCCGGTGGTGTTGGCCGACCGCCCCGACAACCCGGGCAGTGGCGCGCCCGGCGACGCCACCTTCGTGCTGCAACGCGTGCTTGAACGAGGCGTGACGAATGTGGCGCTGGGACCGATGTGGGACCCGGTGGCCGCGCGCATCGCGTTCGACGCGGGCGTGGGCGCCGAGCTGGCCCTGCGCATTGGCGGCAAGGTCGGCCCCTTGTCCGGTGATCCGGTCGACCTGCGTTGCACCGTTCTTGCCGTGAAGGCAGAACTGGTGATGACGGGCCTGTCAGGCGCGCCGGCGCCGATGGGCGACTGCGTATTGGTGCAAGCCCAGGGCGTACAGATCGTGCTGACCTCCGTGCGCAACCAAGCCATCAACATGGATTTGTTCACACAGCTGGGCTGCGATTTATCAGCCTTCAAGATCGTGGTGGTCAAGTCCGCGCAGCATTTCCATGCCTCGTTCTCGAAGGTGGCCCGCCACATCATCTATGTGGGCGGCAAGGGCGTAGCGACGCCGGATTGGAAGACGCTGACGTATCGCAACATCCGGCTGCCGAAGTGGCCGCTTTAAGATCCTGCCGGCGCATGGCCGTCGGCAAATCCACTTTTATGACGGGAACCTAGTGCGATGAAAAACCGCCTGCTTTGCCTGATCTCGACCGCCACGCTGGGCCTGGCCTGCACCTTGGGCGCCGCGCCGGCAAGCGCGCAACCGGCCAAGACCCTGCGCATCGTGCCGCACGCCGATTTGAAGGTGCTGGACCCCACCTTCACCACCGCCTACATCACGCGCAATTTTGGCTACATGGTGTACGACACGCTGTTCGCAATGGACACGCACAGCAAGCCGCAACCGCAGATGGTCGAAAAATACGAGGCCAGCGACGACAAGAAGACGTGGACCTTCACGCTTCTGCCCGGCTTGAAATTCAGCGACGGCCAGCCCGTCACGACGGAAGATGTGATTGCATCGCTGCAACGCTGGTCCGCGCGCGACAACATCGGGCAAGCCATCACGCGCGCGGGCGGCAAGTGGGAAGCGCTGGACGCCAGCCGCTTCAAGCTGACGCTGAACCAGCCCTTTGACCTGGTGCTGGACGGCCTGGCCAAGGTGTCCAGCTACCCCGCCTTCATCCTGCCCAAGCGCCTGGCGTCGCAGCCGGCAACCAAGCCGCTGACCGAAGTGGTGGGCTCTGGCCCCTATGTGTTCAAGCGCGATGAATGGGTGCCGGGCAGCAAGATCGTGTTCGAAAAGAACCCGCACTACATCGGCCCGAAGATGGCGGCCGACGGGCTGGCCGGCGACAAGACGCCGCATATCCCGCGCGTGGAATGGCGCGTGCTGCCGGACTCCAACAGCGCCACCGCCGCACTGACCAACGGCGAAGTGGACATGATCGAGCAAGCGCCCGCCGACTACATCGACGCGCTGAGGGCCAACAAGAACGTCAAGATCGGGGTGATGGAGCGCGCGCAGGGCTACATCATTCTGAACCAGTCCATGCCGCCGTTTGATAACCCGAAGGCGCGTCAGGCGGTGGCGCATCTGGTGGATCAGGACAAGTTCACGGCGGCCATGGGTTACCCGGACGACCTGCGCATGAAGTACTGCGCCACGGTCTTCATCTGCGGCGGCCCCAACGACAGCACGGCGGGCGCGGCGCCTTACGCCAAGCCGGACCCGGCGCTGGCCAAGAAGCTATTGGCCGAAGCCGGCTACAAGGGCGAAAAACTTGCCATCCTGTTGCCGACCGACCAGGCCTATTTAAATTCCGCGACGCTGGTCGCCATCCAGGCCTTGCAGGACATCGGCGTCAACCTGGACATCCAATCGATGGACTGGGCCACGCTGACCGCACGCCGTGCCCGCAAGGAAACGCCGGACAAGGGCGGCTGGAACATCTTTCTGTCGGCCGCGTCCGAGTTCAACGTGGACTCGCCGATCAGCAACACCTATCTGGGCGCCGTGTGCGGCAACAGCCTGCCGGGCTGGCCGTGCGACAAGAAGCTGGACGAACTGCGCGAACAGTGGATTGCCGCCACCAGTTCAGACGAGCGCAAGCGTGTGCTGGATCTGTTCCAGGAACGGGCGTATGAGGTCTTCCCCGTCATTTCCATCGGCCAGTATTCGCGGGCATTCGCCGCGCATAACAGCCTGAAGAACGCGGACAAGATCTGGAGCCTGCCAAACCTCTGGGTGCTGGACAAGTAATCCAGCGGCCGCCGTTACCGATACGCGAGACAACTATGGGCTACATCATTCGGCGCGTGCTTGCCATCGTGCCCGTCATGGCGGTGGTGGCAGTGATCGTGTTTCTGCTGATCCACCTGTCGCCCGGCGACCCGGCGGCGCTGATCGCCGGGGACTTCGCCACCGCCGAGGACATCGCCAAGCTCCACACCGCGCTGGGTCTGGACGAGCCCTTGTGGCGGCAGTTCGGCCTGTGGGCCGCCAAGCTGATGCAAGGCGACCTGGGCACGTCGATCTTCACGCAAGTGCCCGTGACGCAACTGCTGTCGCAGCGGGTCGAGCCCACGTTGTCCATCGCTGCCATCACCATGCTGGTGTCGATCCTGGTGGCGGTGCCGCTGGGCGTGTTGGCCGCCTATCGCGCCGGCACCTGGATCGATCGCCTGGTCATGCTGTTTTCGGTGCTGGCGTTTTCGCTGCCGGTATTCCTCGTGGGCTATCTGCTGATCTACGGTTTTGCGGTCAAGCTGCAATGGCTGCCGGTGCAGGGCTATGTCAGCCTGTCCAACGGTGTGGGGCCGTGGCTGCGCAACCTGACGCTGCCGTGCATCAACCTGGCGCTGGTGTACATCGCGCTGATCACGCGGATGACGCGGGCCACCGTTGTCGAAGTGCTGCACGAAGACTACATCCGCACGGCGCGCGCCAAGGGCCTGGCGGTGCTACCCGTGCTGGAGCATGCGTTGCGCAACGCCGCCATTCCCATCGCCACCACCGTGGGGGTGGGCATTGCCTTGCTGATCGGCGGCGTCGTCGTCACCGAAACCGTGTTCGCCATCCCAGGCATCGGCCGGCTGGTGATCGACGCTGTCCAGCACCACGACTACCCCGTCATCCAAAGCGTGCTGCTGATTTCGGCGGGCGCCTACGTGCTGATCAATCTGTTGATCGACCTCAGCTACCGGCTGTTCGATCCGCGTATCCGTTATTGAGCCGTCGCGGGATAGAGCCATGTCAGAAAATTCGATTTCTTCCAACGCGCCCGCCGTGCCCGCAGCCCCCATCCTGCTGCACGAGGCCCTGACGACCAGCGGCCGGCGCTGGCGTTGGGTGCGCAAGCACCCCACATTGATCATCGGCCTGGTGCTGCTGCTGATCGTGGCGGGCCTGTCGATCGCCGCGCCGTGGATCGCCACGCACAACCCCATCACCATCAACCCCTTGCAGCGCCTGAAACCGCCTTCAGCCCAGCATTACTTCGGCACGGACGCGATGGGCCGCGACGTGTTCAGCCGCGTGGTGTGGGGCGGGCGCGTGTCGCTGGTCGTGGCCATCGTGGTGGCGTTGGTGGCCAGCCTGGTCGGCGTCGTGCTGGGGCTGCTGGCGGGCTTTGTCCGCTGGGCCGACGCCATCATCATGCGCATCATGGACGGCATGATGGCCATTCCCGACATCCTGCTGGCCATTGCGTTGATGGCCGTCATTCGCGCCAGCCTGACAACGGTCATCATCGCCATCGCGATTCCGCAGGTGCCGCGCGTGGTGCGGCTGGTGCGCTCGCTGGCGTTGACGCTGCGCGAGCAGCTGTACGTCGAGGCGGCGCATGCCATCGGCACGCGCCTGCCGGTGATTCTGCGCCGGCATGTGCTGCCCAACATGGTGACGCCGTTGGTAGTGCAGGCCACCTTCATCGCCGCCACCGCCGTGTTGACCGAAGCCGTGCTGTCGTTCCTGGGCGTGGGCGTGCCGGCCCAGGTGCCCAGCTGGGGCAACATGATGGCCGACGCACGCAACTACGTGGCGGTGGCCTTCTACACCATTCTTTACCCCGGCATTCTGCTGGCCATCACCGTGCTGGCCATCAACCTGATGGGCGATGGCCTGCGCGATGCGCTGGACCCGCGCCTGACCAATCAACGCTAGGAGGACGCCATGGCCCTATCCCCCGCCAACGCCGTTGCCCCTGGCGACGTGCTGCTTGAAGTCGACAACCTGCGCACCTATTTCGATACCGTCTCGGGCACCGTCCGGTCGGTGGACGGCGTGTCGTATCAGGTGCGTGCGGGCCGCACGCTGGGCGTGGTCGGTGAATCCGGCTGCGGCAAGAGCGTGACGGCGCTGTCCATTCTGCGGCTGGTGCCGACGCCGCCCGGACGCTTTGCGGGCGGGCAGATTCGCTATCGCGGCACTGACCTGCTCAGCCTCACGGAAAAGCAGATGCGCCAGATCCGAGGCAACCGGATCTCGATGATTTTTCAAGAACCGATGACGTCGCTGAACCCGGTGCTGACCGTGGGCAGGCAGATTGCCGAGACGGTCATGGTGCATCAGAAGCTGAACCGCCGCGACGCCTACCGTCGTGCCGAAGAGATGCTGCGCCTGGTGCAGATTGCCGAGCCCGAACGCCGCGTGCACGAATACCCGTATCAACTGTCCGGCGGCATGCGTCAGCGCGTGATGATCGCGCTGGCGCTGGCCTGCAACCCCGAAGTGCTGATTGCCGACGAGCCCACTACCGCGCTGGATGTGACCATTCAGGCGCAGATCGTGGATCTGCTGCGCAACCTGCAAAAGACGCTGGGCATGGGCATTGTGTTGATCACGCACGACCTGGGCGTGGTGGCGGAATGCTGCGACCGCGTGGCGGTGATGTACGCCGGCCGCAAGGTGGAAGAGGCGCCGGTAACGGAACTGTTCGACCGTCCCTTGCATCCGTACACCCGCGCGCTGATGGGGTCGATGCCGTCCATGAACGCCGCCACGCAACGCCTGGCCGAAATTCCCGGCATGGTGCCCGCGCCCAGCGAACTGGGCAAAGGCTGTAGCTTTGCGCCGCGTTGCACCTACGCCACGCCGCGCTGTCACGTTGAGGCGCCCCAGCTATCCACGCATGGCGTCGATCATGTGGTGGCTTGCCATGAAGTGGCGCGCGTGGCGGCGCAACCCGGCCTCCTGGCCGCAACTGCCGTGGCGCCCGGCGCCACGCTGAACGGAGTTCAAGCATGAGCGCCCATCCCATGCCGCCTGTTGTTGCATCGACGGCACCGTTGCTGGACGTGCGCGACCTGAAAATGCACTACCCCGGCGCGGGCGGCTGGTTCAAGCCGCGCCGTAAAGTCGTCCAGGCGGTAGACGGCGTGTCGTTCAGCGTGGCCCGTGGCGAGACGCTGGCGCTAGTCGGCGAGTCAGGCTGCGGCAAGACCACTACCGGCAAGTCGGTGTTGCGGCTGATTCAGCCCACGTCGGGTTCCGTCAAGCTGGAAGGCGAAGAAATCCTGGCGCTGACGCCGCAGCAGATGCGCAACCGGCGTCGCGACATGCAGATCATCTTTCAGGACCCCTATGCGTCCTTGAACCCGCGCATGACGGCGGGCGATATCGTGGGCGAGCCGCTGCGCAACTACCCGATGTCGGGCGGCCGCGCACGCGTGGACGAGCTGGCGTGGCTGTTCGACAAGGTCGGCCTGCGCCCCGAAGCCATGAAGAAATTCCCGCATGAATTCTCGGGCGGGCAACGCCAGCGCCTGGGCATTGCGCGCGCGTTGGCGCTGCGGCCCAAGCTGATCGTCTGCGACGAGCCCGTGTCCGCGCTGGACGTATCGGTGCAGGCGCAGGTCATCAACCTGCTGATGGACCTGCAACAAGAGATGGGCATCGCCTATCTGTTCGTGGCGCATGACCTTGCCGTGGTGCGTCACATCAGCCATCGCGTGGCGGTGATGTACCTGGGCCGCATCGTCGAAGTGGCCGACCGCGACACCTTGTTCTCGCAGCCTCGGCATCCGTACACCGAGATCCTGCTGTCGGCCGTGCCGGTGCCCAATCCGCACAAGCCCGCGCAGCGCAAGCTGTTGCAAGGCGACCCGCCCAGCCCCGCGAACCCGCCCAGCGGCTGTCGCTTTCATACGCGCTGCCCGCTGGCGCAACCGATCTGCCGGGAGACGCAACCCGCGCTGACGGAACGGCCCGTGGCGTCGGCCCCCCGCCAGCAATGGGTGGCGTGCCAT
>NZ_JBLVOL010000014.1:51051-70641 GCF_053543755.1 Achromobacter semiaridum
CCATTTCCGATGAGCACGCCGCGGTTGCTGGCCGGGCCGCTGCCTGACGATGACGCGGTGTTCGGGCAACCTATCGCCGCGTTGCAGGCGGGGATGGCGGCGGGGCGCTTGACGGCCGTCGATCTGTTGCGCGCGTATCAAGCGCGCATTGCGGCGTACGACCAGGCGGGGCCGGCGCTTAACGCGCTTATCTGCTTGAACCCGGAGGCGGCCAGCCAGGCCGCCTTGCGCGATGCCGAGCGCCGCGCGGGTGTGGTGCGGGGGCCGCTGCACGGCGTGCCGCTGCTGTTCAAGGACAACATCGACGCGGTTGGCATGCCGGCCACCGCAGGCTCGCGCGCCTTGGCGCAGCGCCTGCCCAGGCAGGACGCCGACGTGGTGCGGCGCTTGCGCGAAGCAGGCGCAATCGTGCTGGGCAAAACGACCATGCACGAGCTGGCCTGCGGCATCACGAATGTGTCGTCGATGTCCGGCCGCACGCGCAACGCCTATGACCCCACGCGCGTCCCGGGCGGGTCCAGCGGCGGCAGCGCGGTGGCCGTGGCATCCAGCTTTGCGGCGGCCGCCATCGGCAGCGACACCAGCGGCTCCATCCGCATCCCGGCGGCGTTCAACCAGGTGCTGGGGTTGCGGCCCACGGCGGGGCGATGCGACACGTCCGGCGTGGTGCCCCTGTCGCCCACGCTGGACACGGTAGGCCCCATGGCCCGCTGTGTGGATGATCTGGAAATTCTGTGGTTGGTCATGGCGGGCCGCGACGGCGGGGATGCGGCGTCGCAACCGAAGCGTAGCGACTGGCGGGTCGGCACCGTCAATGCCTTGTTCGGCGGCGGCGCGGCGCAGCGGGAAGTATCCGCGCACGTGCTGGCGGCATTGGCGCGCTGGCAGGCGGCCGGTGCGACGGTGCGGCAGGCGGCGCTGTCCATCGACGACGCACGCCTTTCCGCCGCCAACGTCACGGGCTACGAATTTCGTGACGCGCTGGCGCAGTGCCTGCGTGACGCCGGCTTGCCGGTGCGCAGCCTGGGCGACATCCTGGACGGCGCCTACCCGCATCCGGAAGTCATGACGGTGTTGCGCGAACGCAATGCGATGCGGGATGTGGACGGCAGCGCCCGTCAGGCAACGCGGGTCCGCGCCGGGGCAATTCGCGCCGAGGTCCTCGCAGCCATGGCGTCCGGCAACCTGGATATGCTGGTGTATCCCAGCGTACGGGGTGGCCCGGTGCAACTAGGCGAAGCACAGACCGGCGGCAACGGCCTGCTGGCTTCGGTTACCGGCTTGCCTGCATTGAGCCTGCCCATCGGCTTCACGCCGAGCGGCATACCGGTTGGCCTGGAACTGCTGGGCGCGGCGGGCAGCGAAGCGCGGTTGCTGCGCGCGGCGCGGGATTTTGACCAGGGCCGCTGCGGGTGACTCGTGTTCGGCGGTGGTCAGCGGCGGTCACCCGTGCCTACACGTGTTGATCAGCGTTGCCCGGCGTTGACCGTCGGCGCGATGCGCTCGTGCCAGTCGGCAGCCCAAGCCAACAGGGCATGATCCTGGTCCGGCCGCGCCACGCATTGCACACCCACGGGCAAACCGTTATCGGTCAGCCCCGTGGGCAGGTGCAGAGCGGGCCAGCCCAACAGCGACCAGACGCGGTTGAAGGCCGACGACCCGGTGGACTGCAACCCGGCCGGCGCCGGGCCAGGTGCGCTGGGCGTGATGAGAATGTCGATATCACCGAAGCGCTCCAGCCATTGCCGCGCCAGCTCGCCGCGCGTGTGCTGGCATTGCACGTAGTCGGCGTAGGAAATTTTCAGGCCCTGCATCACGGCATCGCGCAATACCGGCGAGATCAGATCACCCTGCGGGCTTTGCAACACCGGCAGTAGTCCGCGCGCCAGCTCGGCGTACATGGTCTGCGTGTGCAGCGGCAACAGTGTCTTCAGGTCGCTGTCGAGTTCGGGCGTGATGACGCTTGCGCCTTGATCACGCAGCCGTGCCGCGCAATCCTCCAGCGCCTGCCGCGCGGCGGGTGCCAGCGTGCCGATGGCTTCGCAGGCCAGCAGGGCAACGCGTGGCGGTCTGGTCGGCGGCTGCGCTGCGATTTTCTGCGGCAGCAACACCGATGCAATGGCGCGCGATTGTTCTACGCTGCGACTGAACCAGCCGATCGTGTCCAACGAATCGCACAACACGCTCATGCCCTGCCGATGGACGCGGCCGAAGGTGGGCTTGAACCCGACCACGCCGCAAAACGCCGCCGGGCGAATCATCGACCCGCCGGTCTGCGTGCCCAGCGCCATGTCGACCATTCCCGCCGCGACGGCGGCTGCCGAGCCACTGGACGAGCCGCCCGGCGTGTGGGTAAGAAGGCGCGGGTTGCGAGTGGGGCCGGGCGAAGCGTAGGCAAACTCTGCCGTCACGGTCTTGCCGATCGGCACCGCGCCCGCCGCGCGCAACTGCGCAACGCAGCTGGCATCCCAGCTTGCCGGCGCGGGCGAAGTCGCCGGAGAGCCGGATCGCGTGGGCATGCCGGCGACATCGATCACGTCCTTCACGCCAAACCCCACGCCCGCCAGCGGCGCCGCCGCGCCGGTCGGGAGGGGACCTGGCTCAGTCAACCAGACCCACGCCTTGATCGCCTCGTCGCCGTCCTTGCTGCGTGACCATGCTGAATGCGCTTGCCGCATCATTGAACCTTGATCTGCTTTTGGCGGATCAGCTGCGTCCACCGCTCGCTTTCGCCGGCGATGAAGGCGCTGAATTCTTCGGGCGTGCCCCCGGCAACTTCTCCGCCTTGAGACTCGACGATGTCGCGGTACGGCTTGTCTTGCAATGCGCGATTGATGTGTTCGTTCAAGGTCTTGATTACCTCGGGCGGTGTGCCGGCCGGCGCAATGACGCCGAACCAGTTCGACACCACCATCTGCGCCAGACCCAGTTCCTTGAAAGTGGGCACATTGGGCAAGCCGGGCACGCGCTTGTCGGCGGCCACCGCCAGCATTTTGATGCGGGGCGCCGTGCCCGTGGCGTGAGGCAGGAACAGGCTGGGCAGTTCGATATAGAAGTCCACGTTGCCGGCGATCAGGTCGTTGACGGCGGGCGCGCCGCCCCGGTACGGCACATGGGTGGCGTTCATACCGGCTTGTTCCTTGAACAACTCGGTGCTCAAGTGCGAGGCGCTGCCCGCGCCTGTGGAGGCGTAATTCAGTTTTTCGGGATTGCGCTTGGCATCTTCGATCAATGCGGCAGGGTCGGCGTAGGGGGATTTGTCGTTCACGCCCAGTGCCATGGGGCCGCGTTCAATCAGCGCAATGGGTGCCAGGTCTCGCGCCGGATCGAAAGGCATGCTGTACAGGGCCTTGTTCACGGCCAATGGCGCAAAGTTGCCCAAGCCGATCGTGTAGCCGTCGGGCTTGGCCGTGGCGATCTGGCCCGTGCCGATATTTCCGCTGGCGCCCGGCTTGTTGTCCACCACCACCGGCACGCCCAGTGAATCACTGAGCTTTTGTGCCAACTGCCGCGAACGTGTGTCAGAGCTCCCGCCGGCGGCGTAGGGCACGATGAACTTGATTGCCTGCGTGGGGTAGGCGGCTTGCGCAACAGCGCCGGCAGAAGCCAGCGACAGGCCGGCGGCAAGGGCGCCGGCCAGAAGTTTCATGGTGGTCAAGGTCGTCATGCGCATGGCGCTCCGCTGTATTGCCGGGTTCTGTCCCGGGCGTTGAGTTGTCGACGCATAGTAGGAAAGCTGCGATTAGGTTGTCTAATACCTTATTCTCTTGTTATTGATTCGTCAGGAAAATAAATGTTGATCGACAGCCGTCTGCTACACGTGTTTGCGGTGGTGGCCGAGGAACTGCATTTCGGCCGCGCCGCCCAGCGCCTGCATCTGAGCCAGCCGCCATTGAGCCAAAGCGTGCGCAAGCTGGAAGGGGAGCTGGGCGTGCAGTTGCTGGAACGCACCACGCGTTCGGTGCGGCTGACGTCGGCAGGGGCGGAACTGCAACGCCGCATCCGTCAGATGGCCGCCGAACACGACGCCACCATCCGTCATGTGCGGCGCGCGGCCAGCGGCGATGCCGGCCACTTGACGATTGGCCTGACGCCCAGCGCGGCCTATTCGAATGTGCCACAAGCGCTGTTCGCGTTTCGCCAGCGTTTTCCCGGCGTCATGCTGGACTTGCAGGAAATGAACTCCAGCGAGATGCCGGATGCGCTGCACCAGCGCCGCCTGGATCTCGCCTTGTTGCGGCCACCTTTTGCGGATGCCGACCTGGCGCCCGTGCCGCTGTATTCCGAGCCCATGGTGTTGGCGCTACGGGCCGATCACCCGATGGCGTCCAAGCGCTGGGTAACGATGGCGCAGGTGCTGGATTTGCCGCTGGTCGGTTATGCGCGCGACCGCTCGCGGTACTTTAGCCAGGTACTGCGCCAGATGATCGAGGCCGCGGGCAAACCCGCGGACATCGTCCAGGAAAGCATGATCCCCACCATCCTGACCTTGGTCGAAGCCGGCTTTGGCGCGGCGGTGGTGCCGGCCTCGCTGGGGCGCATGCGCATGGATGTGTTGACGTATTTGGGCATACGCGGGCCGGGCGCCTTCCGGGCAGAGCTAGCCGCCGCCCGGCACCCCGACAACCCCAACCCATCCATCGACGCGTTCGTCGCGATCATGCGCGAGACGCCCGCCAAGCGGGGCAGGCCGCGAAAAACGGTGCAGTTGGCAGCGTTTTCATGCGGTGCAGATCGGTAGATCAGGATCACGGGATAATTCTGAAAGTGCATGGGTCGTCCGGCGCACGTATCATGATCCGCGTCGCGGATGTCGCACGCTTTGCCGATCGACTTGCCTGGCACGAGTAGTACATGAGGCTGCTGAAGCAGCGTTTTGAGGAAATGATGAACTTTTGGGTCCCTGTAGTCTTCGGTACGTTCAAGCTGCTGGTGTTGGGCACGGGCATGTTTCTCGCCATCAAGTCTCACTACGATGGAGAAAAAAAGGAGAAGAAGGAGAAGGAAAAGAATGAGGTGGATGCGCCGTCGTGACGGCGTGCAATGGAGGGGCGACTGCGATGCCGTGGTGATCGCCCTCTGGCACCTTGATCGTCAACACCCTCCCTTCAATCACCCACCGCGCCCGCAGAACGTTGGCCACGCGCGGGTATCGGTGCGACACCGCTGCGATCTTCCCGGTCGATGAATCCGTAAAGCGCCACCGCCGTTACAACGGTGACGGCGCGCAGCACGTATAGCAATGCGGCAAACGCTTGCCCCGATGCCAGGATCAGCGCAGCCTGCGGCGTTGACGGCAGTAGCGTCATCGCGCCTGCGACGTCGCCCGCGACCAGGCGCTGGGCCGCTGCCCCCACTGATGGTGCCCCCACTGATGCTGCCCGTTCTGGTGCGGCCGTCAACAACGCCAGCGCGCTGGACAGCACTGCGGGGACGCACCACGGTAGCCGTAGCCGGGGCCGTGGCCGGCCGACGCCCGCGCCGCGCATTGCCCGGCACACGGCTTGCTGCAAGCGCCTTGCACCGGCAAATCCCTGCCAGGTAACGTGCCGCTGCCCGGCCCAGGGCTGCGTCCGTTACACCCGAGAGCAACGCCCATGTCTACACCAGCCGCAACACCGTTTCCCCGCGCGCCGTGGTCCTTGCAGGGCTCGGCGCTGATCAGCGTCTGGCGCGTGCCGCTGGATGCGCTGCCCGTGGCGGCGGCCAACGGCGCGCGGCTCGTGTCTCTGGGCCGTCAGGCCTTGTGCGCGACGGTGTGGGCTCGCTATGCACCGGGTGGCACGCTGGCCTATAACGAGCTGCTTTTTGCCGTGGCGGTGCAATCGTCCGGCATCGTGGCCCCGGCATGTACCGTCGGGCCTATCTGGGTGGACGACGAAGCGGCAGCGGCCGGTGGCCGAACGCTATGGGGAATTCCGAAACGCATGGGGGTGTTCCAGGCCGGGTCGTCTGACGGCCCGTCGTCCGGGTTTGCTGACGGCGCCACGGCGTCGATCACGGTGGATGGCCGACGAGTGGCCACGCTGCAATATGAGCCGCCGTCGCGCTTGCAGGTGCCGGTGCGCTTGCCGATCTGGACAGTACAGGACGGCGACTCCGGCCCCATCCGCACGCGGTGCATGTTGCGCGGCCGAATGAGTCGCGGCGCCGCGCGATGGTTTTTCGAGCCGGACGGTCCGCTGTCATTCCTGGCGGGTCGTGAACCGCTGGCCAGCGCGCGCCTGCAACACTTGTCGGCCCGGTTCGGCGTCTAGCGCGCCCGTTGCCGTGCTAGGGGCGTCGCCTTAGCCAGCCCGCCAGACGGTCCATCTTGGGTGGGGGGCGCGCGACAGAACGCGGCTTGCCCATGTGCGCCAGCACGGCTTCGGCCGCCAGTGCGCCCGATCGCGCGGCGCTTTCCATGCAGGCGGGAAGTTCCGTGCGGGTCCAGTCGCCGGCCAGATATAAGCCGTCGTCCAGCACCGCGCCCGGCCGTCGCGCTTCGCCGCCAGGCCGGGGCGCAGGCACCGACATCGGGATACGGTGGACGGCCTGTGCCAGCAGGTGGCCGCGCGGCGGGGTGTGGCATCGGGCGGCCAGTTCCTGCATCGTGATCGCCACGATGGCGTCATCGGACATGCCGGCCGCGCGGTGGCTCCAGATAATGTTGCTGGCGATGACCGAGCCACGGCAAAAGCTGAAGTCCCTGACTTTGCTCAAGTCGTAGAAGTCAGTATTCAACTGCGTGCGCGGCCAGGGCTGCGCCCAGAACACGTCATTCGTCAGCGGGCGGTCAAACCACAGATAGCAGCTGATGTAGGGGCTGGGCTCGTGCCATTGCGGCGCTGCGGCAGGGGGCGCGGCGGCCAGCATGGCGCGCAAGGCGTCGGGCGGCACGGCCAGTACGCAATGCCGCGCGCTTAACGCCTGGCCATTGTCCAGAGCCAGCATCCAGCCGCTGTCATGGCGCGTCACCGTGCGGACGTTGTGGTTCAGCCGCAGCGACCCGCCGGCGGCTTCGATCACCTGTTTGCCGGCGGGGATGTACAAGTCGCTTAAACCTACTTTGGCAATGCCGAAGCGCACGTCGCGGTGGCCCAGCATATGCGCGGCAAGTCGAAGGATCGATGCGGCCGAGCAATGCGCCAAGGGCACGTTAAGCAGCGCCAGTGCGGCCGATTCCCAGAACCAGCGCACAAACGCGGGGCGCACGCCCATCGACAGCAGGTAGCGGCGGGCGGGCAGCGTGTCCAGCTTCAGGAAATCTGCTTCGGTGCCGTGCATGGCCTGCCACGCCACCTTGGTGTTGGACAGCAGGTCGGCCCACCCTGCGCTGGGCAGCACGGCGGGCAGGGTGGGCAGCCAATGCAGCGGTGCCGGCAAGGGCGCCGTCACGACGGGAAACGCGCGGCTGCCATCCTGCACGGTCAGCAGCTTGCGCGGCAGCCACGCCACGTGGTTGGCGGTGTCCAGCCGCTTGAGCAAGGCCAGGAAGTTGTCATAGCGGCTTAGCAATACGTGCGGGCCGATGTCGACGGTGTCCCCCGTGGTGGGGTCCGCCCAGCTGCGCGCACGGCCTCCCGCGACGCGGCTGCCTTCCAGCACCACCACGCGCAGGCCCGCCGTCGCCAGCCACGTCGCGCAGGAAAGCCCGGCAATGCCCGCGCCCACGATAAGCACGTCCGCGCATGGGGCCGAGCCGTCGGGGTTGGGCGTCATGGGCTTCCTTGGTTCTTGCGATATGTGCGGCCCACGCAAGCGTCGTACCTGCCATGCAATGAATAGCGTTAGCGTGCGCGCCGTGCCCGGCTGGGCGCAGCCGGCGTCGTCGCAAGGCCTTGCGCGGCAAGCCTGCTGGGCGCCGCGCCCGCATGCAGAGGCCGATGCACCGTCTGCGCAATCAGCACGCCCGCCAGGCTCATGCTGCCGCCGATGACGTGATACGCGTGCATCTGCTCACCCAGCATGGCCACGGCCAGCACGGCGGTCAGCACCGGCAGCAGGTTGATGAAGATGCTGCAACGGTTGGGTCCCAGGTGCTTGACGCCCTGGATCCAGCAGAAAGACAGCAGGATGGACGAGCCGATGCCGGCGTAGGCGATCAACGGCAGGGTGCGCGCGTCCAGCGACGCGCTGCCCGCCGGCAGCACCAAAAAGAACGGCAGCATGAAAACCAGGGCCGCGATGGCTTGCAGGTACACCGCCTGCCACGCCGGTATCGTCAAGCGCCAGCGGCGCAGCAGCACGCCGTACAGCGCGTAGGACAACGAAGCCAGCAGCATCAGCAGGTCGCCCGCGTGGACGCCGTTGTGCGCGATGGCGGCGATGTCGCCCTGGCCCACCAGGTACAACAGGCCCGCGAAAGACAGCACGCCGCCCACGGCCATGCCGACGGTCAGCGCTTCGCCCAGCACGATCACGCTGAGGATGGCCGTGAGCAAGGGCACCAGCGCGGTCACGATGGCCATGTTGGTGGCCGTGGTGCTTTCGGCGGCGCGGTACGACAGGCTTTGGAACAGCGCCATGGCCAGCAGGCCGCTGATGGCCATCTTGCCCAGGTGCGGCCGCACCGATGCCCAGTTGCGCCGCAGCGGCCGCAGCACGAACGGCGACATCAGCGCCAGCGCCAGGATCAGTCGATAGAAGGTGATGGCCGTGGGCGAAATGGCCGACGCGGCCAGCTTGGACACGATGACGTTGCCCGCCCACAGCACGATGGCCATGAAGGGAAAGAGCAGGGAAGTGATGGACATGAAGGTCTCCGAAACAAGCCTTGCATGTTGCCGGGGGGCGTGGCGTCCGTCTGGCGCTACTATGTCGCAAGTTATCGCAAAACTGCCAATCTGAAGGTATGGAATATTCCCCTTTCTACAGCGCATTCGTGGCCTCGGGCGCGCCCGCCGCCGCGTTGGCGGTGGATTACGCCGATGGGCACGTGATCCGGCCCCACCACCACGATCGCGCGCAGTTGCTCTACGCCATTCAGGGCGTGATGACCATCGAAGCGCAAGGCGGCAGATGGGTGGTGCCGCCCACGCGCGGCGTGTGGCTGGAGGCCGACGTGGCGCATTCGGTGCGCATGAGCGGGGCCGTGCGCATGCGCACCGTGTTTGTCGACAGCCGCGCCAACAAGCAGCTGCCCGCCCGCAGCTGCGTGCTGGATATTTCGCCCTTGCTGCGGGAACTGATCGTGGCGGCGGTCGAAATGGACGTGACCCAGCCCAAGCGCAGTGGCTCTCGCGATTGGCATTTGCTGCACCTGCTGTTGCAGGAATTGCGCAGCCTGCCGGTGTTGCCGCTGTATCTGCCCATGCCGGCGGACGCGCGGCTACGAAAATTCTGCGATGCCCTGATGCGCCAGCCGGACGCGGCGCTGACGCTGGACGAATGGGCGGCGCGGCTGCACGTGTCCACCCGCACCTTGCATCGGCAGTTCCTGCAACAGACGGGAATGCGCTTGGGCCAGTGGCGCCGGCAGGCGCGGCTGCTGTTGGCGTTGGAGCATCTGGCGGGCGGCGCGCGCGTGGTGGATGTGGCGCTGGAACACGGCTACACCAGCCAAAGCGCGTTCGCGGCCATGTTCAAGAAGCACTTCGGCGTGTCGCCCGCGGCGTTTTACCGGCAGGGGTGAAAGCCTTTCAAGGCGGCAAGGGCTTGCTGGCATCCGCCGACATCCCGCCCTGCAAAGCGCGCAGCCGCTGCACGTGCCCGTCCAGCTGCATGCGCAGGCGCTCGGCTTCTATGGCGTCCGCGCCCGTCGTCACGTCCGGCCCCAGCGCTTGCAGCCGCGCCATCGACGCGCGCAGCTCCGCGATCAACCGCGTCAATCGTTCAACCTCGGGCGCGGGCAGGATGCCGCTGACGCGCCGGGTATTGCGGCGGTCCAGCAGTTCGGCGACGCGCGCCCGCAACGCCACCACCGTCATGGCGCGCAGCGGTTGCTTCAGGAAGGGCGGCCAGCCCAGCGCCGCCCCGGCGGCCAGCGCGGTGGTCTTGGCCCACGCCGCGCCCGCCTGGCCAAACGAGGGTGAACGCGCGCTTGCGATGCCCGCCCGGCGCAGCACTTGGCGGTCATGCTCCATCTTGGCTAGCAGCGCGTCTTTATCAGCCTGGGTGGTGGTCTTGGGCATAGTGGCTCCGTGCGGCGGCGGTATCCAGTCGGACCTGGTGGCTCAGTTCGGCAAAGGGCGAGCCCTTGGGTGCGTTGTAGCGGGCGATGGCAAGCGAAATCAGGGTCACCACCAGCCAGGCGGCGGCAACCAGCCACGCGGTAAGCATGCGGTATTCGGTGTCCCAGAAGGTGACGATGGCGGCAACCGAGATGAACCCCAGGGTGCCCAGCGCGCAGAACACCAGCGCCACCCCGCTGATCAGCGTGGAAATCAAGGCCCCCCGATACAGCGATAACTCGATGCCCACCAACTCCACGTAATCGCCGGAACGTTCCGCAGCGAATTTCGCGATGTGCCGCAACCTGCGCAATCGTTCGGAAATCATGGCGTCTCCTGTGGGCCGTGAAAGCCGCTGTGCAGCAATTGCCATGCCCGTCGCGCCTGCTGCCGGGACCATTTTTTGCCGCGTGCAATCGCGGTAGCATGGGGCGTTTCAACAGGAGGGAATCATGGAAAAGCCTAAGTGGGATTTTCAGATCGAGCGGCCCGTTGAAGACGGCGGGGCGTGGCGCATCGGCTATACGCTGACCCTGGCCGGCGCACCGCAGCCGGGCGAACGTATCGCCATCGAGACCACGTACCGGTCGGCCCAGACGGCGATCGACGAAGCAACGCGCCTGGCGCGCATCCACGTGGCGGATTTGAATGGCGAAGCGCCCACTTTTGAAAAACCGACCGACGCCGAGGTGCCCTTCGATCAGCATCAGCGGTTTTGATGCGCGCCGGCGCCGGTCCCCGGCGGCTACAGCCCCAGGCTCAGCAGCATCAGGAAGGCGCCGAACAGCACAAAGTGCGTCATGCCTTCAATGGCGTTGGTCTGGCCATCGTTCAGGTTGATGGCGGCGACCAGCAGCGTCACCAGCATCATCAGCGTCTGTAGCGGCGTCATTGCCATGACGATGCGCTGGCCCGAGATCAACGCCATGGCCTCCATGGCGGGCACGGTCAGGATCACCGTGGACAGCGATGCCCCCAAGGCGATGTTCACCACGGATTGCATGCGGTTGGCCAGGGCGGCGCGCAGCGCGGTCAGCATCTCGGGCGCGGCGGAAATGCCTGCCACGATCAAGGCAATCAGGCCGATCGGCACATCGACGCCTTCCAGGCCGCGGTCCAGCGAATGCGACATCAGTTCGGCCAGGAAACCCACGGCCACGATGCCGGCCGCCATGATCGCGGCCGACGGACGCCAACTGGTCCGCGATGCCGCGGGCTGGTTGCGGCGCGTTTTCTTTTCGGGATAGCTGTAGCTGAAAAAGTAGCTGTGCGGGCCGGTCTGCATGCGCAGGAATACGCCGTACAGCAGCAACATCGCCACGATGGTAAAGGCGCTGTACGCACGCCAGCTGGCTTGCGGCACGAATTCCGGAACGATCATCGACACCGTCACGGCGGTAAGGATCATTACGCTGTAAGTGCGCGCGGAATCATCGTTGTAGGCCTGCTCGCCATGCTTGAATCCGCCGATCAACGCGGCCACACCCAGGATGCCGTTGATGTCCAGCATCACCGCTGAATAGATGCTGTCGCGCACCAGCGTGGGCGAGCCGCCCTTGGACGACACGATGGCCAGCACGATCACTTCCACCAGCACCGCCGACAGCGTCAGGATCATGCTGCCGTAAGGGTCGCCCAGCTTTTGCGCGATGCGCTCGGCATGGCGCGCCACGCTTAACGACGCACACAGGATGGCCCCGATCAGGATGGTCGTTTCCGCCAGGCTGGCCATTCGGCCAACGTCGCGCAGCGGTGAATCGGCGGCGTATCCGGCAACGGCGATGACGCACGCCAGGAGTAGAAACTTCTCGGACTGGAGAAAGGATTTCATCTGGGTGGGACGGGCGGGAAATAGTGCCAGCCTAGCATGTGCCGGACCTGCCCGTGTGCGCGCTTTTGGGCATGGGCCTTGCTGGCCCACGTCCTTTCCGCGGACGTCAGTTTGCCGTGCGCAGGCGCGCCAGCTGGAACGAGAAGCGGGTTCCGCACGGTGTCAGCGGCTGCGCGTGCAGGGTGCCGCCATGCGCTTCGATGATTGATCGGCAGATCGCCAGGCCCATGCCCATGCCTTGCGCCTTGGTGGTGAAGAAGGGGTCGAAGATGCGACCCAGATCCTCTGCCGCGATGCCGGGGCCGCGGTCTTCAACGCTGACCTCGACCATGTCGCCTTCCAGCCGCGACGACACGATCAACTGGCGCTGTCCTTGCGGCGTGGCGTGCATGGCGTCGATCGCGTTGGTGACCAGGTTAAGCACCACCTGCTGTAGTTGCGTGCGGTCTGCCTCGACCAGCGCGGCGTCGGATTCCAGGCGCGTCAGCAGGCGCACTTGTTGCGCGTCCATTTCCATCTGCGTCAGCGTCAGCACGTCGCCCAGGGTATCGTCCACGCGCACCGGCGCCAGCACGGCGGGCGCCTGCTTGGCCAGCGAGCGCAGGGCGCGAATGATTTCGGCCGCGCGCAGGCCGTTGCTCTTGATGTGGTTCAGGCTTTCGCGAGCTTCATCGATGTCGGGCACCGGCCGGTTCAGCCAACGCAGGCTGGCTCCGACCGACGTCACGATTGCCGTCAGCGGTTGATTGACTTCGTGCGCGATCGAGGCGGCCAGCCCCCCCATTACCGTCAGGTGCGACGTGCGCGCGAGGTCGGCGCGCGCCATGCGTAAATTCATTTCCGCTTGCGCGCGCCGCTGGTTCTCGTCAACCAATTGTGCGTACAGCCCGGCCATTTCCAGCGAGATCGCCGCGTGCGGCGCCAGCAGTTCCAGCGCCGCCGTGCGGCCGGCGTCAAACACATTTGGCGCGTCGTTGTTTTCCAGGTACAGCACGCCCAGCAGCATGCCGCCCCGGATCAGCGGCAGGCACAGTACCGAGCGCAGCGGCCGCGTCGCGGCCATTGCCGCGTGGATCGACGGCGCATCCACCACCGCGTCGGCCAGCACCAGCGTCTGGTGCGAGCGCAGCACGCTGTGCAGCACCGTCAGCGGCAGCGTGTCCGCCGTGGGGGTGGCGCTGCCCAGCGTGACCGCGCAGGTATCGCCCACGCGGCGCGCCGACGCCTCGATCAGCGGCGCTCCGCCGCGCACCAGCAGCAACAGGCCGTACTGCGCGTCGGCATAATCCATCATGTTGGTCATCAGCGTTTCAACCAGGCGGTCAAGCACCACCTCGCTGGAAATCAGCTGCGATGCGCGCACGCCGATGGTCCAGTCCGCCGCATTGGCCGCACCGTCGCGCTCGATCGGTTCAGGGGCGTCCGCGCGCAACGCCAACAAGGCCGCGTGCGTGGCAAACACCTGGTCGGCGTTTTTGCTGGCGCCCCAACGGCGATAACTGGCGTGGGCCAGCCGCACATGCTGGCGGGCCGCCGACATCAGGCCGCTGGCCTGGCACAGGCCGGCCGCCATCTCGTGGGCCAGGGCTTGCTCGTGCACGAAGCCCGCCGCGCCCGCGCCGTCGGACGATGCCTCCAGGCTTTGCAGCGCCACCAGCGGCTGCTGGCGCAGGCGGGCCAGTTCGGCGTCAATCAGTTGCAGCTTGCTGAGAAAGGTTGCCGGGTTCAGTTGGCTCCAGGTCACAAAGCGCGCGCGATGCGGCTGCAACGCCGCGATGGTGGCTGCGGGGTCGGCCGCCGCGCCCGGTGCACGCGCCATGGCCAGCGCCAGGTACAGGTGACAATCCGCCGTATTGATGTGGCTGATCACGGACGACTTCAGCGCGGCAGCGCGCGACAGGCTGTCGACCGCTGCCGCGTAGTCATGGAAGTAAAAGGCTCCCATGCCGTCGTACAGCCAGATCCAGAACCGGGTGGATTCCGACCGCGTGCGGCGCGCCTGCTCGGAGGCGGGCTCGTCGCCCACGTACAAGGGCGTACCCAACAGCCGCCGCGTGAACCCGTGCTGCGCCTTGAGCAGCAGCTCGATGTCTACGTACTGGATCAACCGCGTGAGCGCCAGGCCGCGTTCGATTTCCTCTTCGACCAGGCGCAGCTGCTCGCCCATGAACAGCAGGTCGGACACGATGTGGTTGCTGGCGTAGCACGCCATGCCCAGGTCGCCCGACGCGCGGCCCAGCGACACGGCGGTGTGGACGTGCCCCAGCGCGACGCTCAGCGGTTGCGTCCAGGGGCTGACCTGGTCCACCGCCACCAGCGTGGCGATGCGCTCGGCCTCGAAGCCGTGATGCTCGGCCAGCGCCATGCCCGCCAGTCCGTAGGCCAAGCCGTCCTCATAGTCCTCATACTGCGCCGCGATGAAAACGCCGTACCACGACAGCCCATAGGCGGATTCCGGCGTGGCGCCGTGGTCCAGCGTCAGTTCCACCATTTTGGCCAGATGCGTGAAACGGATGCCGTCGTCAACGAAAAAAGACGAGATCAGCGTGGACAGCAGGCCCATCACGGTCTGGACGCGGCGGTCGCGAGTCATCGCCGTGCGCCCCAGCGAGGCGATGGGGCGGCCGGCCAGCTTGTGCCGGACAACGTCATACGCATCGCGCTGCGCGGCGGCGGACGGTGCGCGGGTCAGGGGCACGTCCAGCAGCGCCAAACCGGACAGCGCCGCGCCGATTGCGCCTTCGTAGTCGGACCGCAGCGTTTGAAGCACGGCCTTCAGCCGGTGCACCGCGGCCTTGTCCATCGGCGGCAGTTCGCGCGCCAGCAGGGCGCTGATCTCTTGCGCCGCCGTGGCGAATTCGGCTTGCGCCAACAGGCATTCGCATCGCAGCAGGCTGGCGTCGTAGGCCAACGCGTACTGCGTCGTCCACCAGTCCGGCTGCATCAGCCGGCAGGCCGCGCCCACGTAGCGGGCCGCCTGCTGCACCGCCGCCGCCTCCTTGGCGCGGCGCCCGGCAAGCGTCAGCACGCGCACGAACGCCACGCGTTGCGCCAGCGTGGGGTCAACGCCCTCGGCAAGCTCGATCTGGTTGGCAATTTCGAAGGCGTAGTCGCCAAGCTGCGCGGCCCATAGCTGCGCCATCAGCGTGGCGATGCGCGCATGCGCTTGCGGGCGCTGCGCGGGCGGCGTCATGGCGTACGCGGATTCCAACACACGATCATGCGCGAACACATAGACGCCGTCGTCGTGGCGTAGCAGGCCCGCATCGACCAGTGGTTGCAGCCGGGCCGCCACATCGGCCACGGGCAGATCGGCAATGCGGGCCAGCAGCGCGTCGCCGCTGCGCAGGCCCACGCAGGCCATCTGGCTCAACAAGCGCCTTCCGTCTTCGGGAAAGCGTTCAAGCCGGGTCACCATCAGGTCCACGACGCTGGCCGCATAGCGCGGATTCATCACGTCGGCCGGGTTCCACAGCCAGGTTTTCGATGCTGCGTCGAACGACAGGACGCCGTCGTCCATCAGGGTCAACAACAGCTGCCGGGCAAAAAAAGGGTTGCCCGCCGTGACCTGGTGCAACGCCTGCCCCAGCGGCTTGACCGCATCGACGTCGCCGCGCAGCACGGCGGCGGTCAGTTCGCAGACGTCGTGCGCGGACAGCGGCGCCACCGTCATGCGGGTGACCTGGATGGGGTTCCAGCGGTCGGCGTGAATCAGCCATTCAAACGCCTGGCTTGCTTGGCGGTCCTGGTCGCGATACGCGCCCAGCAGCAGCACGTGCGCAGGGGGATTGACCGTGTACGCCTTCAACCAGGCCAGCGTATCGGCGTCGGCCCATTGCAGGTCGTCGATGAAAAGCACCAGCGGATAGCCGGCCTGTGCAAAGGCGGAAAACGTTTGCAGCAAGGCGTTGTGCACGCGTTGCTGGGCCTGCTTGGCCGGCACGCTGGACAAAGGCGCGGTGCGGCCTATCAGGTGTTCTATCTCGGGAAAGATCTCGGCAACGGGCCGGCCCTGGCCCGCCAGGCGTTCGACGAGCCGCTCGCGCAGCGGCGCCAGCGCGTCTTCATCGCGGCCCAGCGCGGCCATGGTCAGGGTGCGCAAGGCATCGGTGATGGGGGCGTAGGGAATGTCGCGCAGTTGCTGGTCGCTTTTCCCGCCGGCAAAGCTCGCGCCGGCCAGGTCCGCCCGTTGCGCCAGCCGGTCCACCAAGGTTGACTTGCCCGAACCGGCGGGGCCGGCCAGCAGCACGAGTTCGGCGTTGCCCTGCACCGTCACGCGGGCCAGGGCGTCGTCCAGCATGCGCAGTTCCGCGCCGCGTCCGACAAAGGGGGAGGCGGCCAGGCCGGCGCTTGGGTCGAAGGCGGACATGTCAGGGAGCCGGCGCTTCCGGGTGGATGGCGCGGTCGATGCAGCGCAGGATTTCGGCGTCTTCGAAGGGCTTGCACAGAAAGCAGAATGCGCCCAGCTGCCGTGCCTGTTCGCGATACCGTTCTTCGGGGAATGCCGTCATCAGGATGACGGGCACGCCAAGGCCACGTTCGCGCAGGGCCGCGCACATGGCCAGGCCGGTCATGCCGGGCATCTGGATATCGGTGACCACGCAGGACAGCCGCGTCAGGTCTTCGGCATCCAGCAAACCCGCCGCGCCGTCGTACAACACCACGTTCAGGTCCAGGGAGCGCAGCAAGCTGCCAAGCGCCTTACGCACTGAAGCGTCGTCGTCGACGACCGCAATGAGGGGGGCGGCATTCACTGTGCATTCCTGTATCAAGGGCGACGAGCGGCTGGATGGCCGCGTCGCGAGTTCCCAAGCATACCCGCAGAAAGCCCCGGGAAAAAAGCCATACAAAGGTATAATTTTTTGCCTTTCTTCCCGCCCCGCTCCTTGCCGTTTCCGCGCGCCGATTTCACCATGCAAGATCAATCCGCCATCCCGTCCGGCGCTTGCGCCACCGCAGGCGCAGGCGCAGCCGCCACCGCAGCCGCCACCGCAGCGGCCAGGGCCGTGGTCTGGGTGGTGGACGATGACGCGTCGATACGCCAGGCGCTGAGCAATCTGCTGCGGTCCGAGGGGCTGGATGCGCGCACCTTCGGGTCCGCCGAAGAGATGCTGGCAGGCGGCTTGCCCACCGTGCCCACCTGCATCATCCTGGACGTGCGGTTGCGCGGCCTGAGCGGGCTGGACTTGCAGGCGCGGCTGTCGCCGGGCGATGCGCCGTTTTCCATCGTCTTTATTTCGGGCCACGCCGACGTGCGCATGACGGCCACCGCCATGAAGGCCGGCGCGGTGGATTTCATTGCCAAGCCATTCACTGACGAAGACCTGCTGGGCGCGGTCCACGCCGCGCTGGACAAGGCGCGCGCGCGGCATGAAACCGCCCGCCACGCGCGGACGCTGCGCGAACGCTACGCCACGCTGTCGCCGCGTGAACAGCAAGTGATGCGGCTGGCGGCAGCCGGCCTGCTGAACAAGCAGATCGCCGCCAAGGCCGACATCAGCGAAGCCACGGTAAAAATTCATCGTGGCAACGCCATGCGCAAGATGCAGGCCCGCACGTTCGCGGATTTGGTGTTGCTGGCACAGTCCATGGGGCTTCTCGAAGCGGGGGATTAGCGGCGGGCGGCCAGCGGCGGGCGGCGAGCCGTGGGCGACCAGCCGTGGGCGACTAGCCGTGGGCGACTAGCCACGGGCTAAGCGACCGCGCCTATCTGCCCGGCCATCGTCACCAGTTGCGCAAAGCTGCGCGCCTGCATCTTGCGCATGGCGTTGCCCCGGTGGATCTTCACGGTGATGTCGCTGATGCCCAGCCGGTCGGCAATCTGCTTGTTCATCAAGCCCGCCGTGGCGTGTTCCATGACCTGCCTTTCACGCGGGCTCAGGCTCTGATAGCGCTGCACCAGGCCGTGCATGGCCTGCTCGCCGGCGCGGCGCTCGCCGTCGCGCTGCAAGGCCAGCCGCACGCAATCCAGCAAGTCCTGTTCGTTGAAGGGCTTGGTCAGGAAGTCCAGTGCGCCGGCCTTCATGGCCCGCACGGTCATGGGGATATCGCCGTGACCCGTCATGATGATGACGGGCAGGGCATCGCCGTCGCTTTGCAGCAATTGTTGTAGCGCCAGGCCGTTGCCATCGCGCAGCCGCACGTCCAGCAGCAGGCATGCCGGGCGATCGCCCCTGTCGAACTCGCGAAATTCCCGCACGCTGTGAAAGGCCTTGGCGGCCAGGCCCACGGAGGCAAACAGCGCGACCAACGACTGCGTGATCGCGGGCTCGTCATCGACGATATAGACCAAGGGGTCCACGGGGTGGGAAATGCCGGGGCTGGCGCATGGCTTCACGATGAACTCCTGAGGGGGCGTGCGCATAAGTCGGCGCGCGGGGCTTGCGCTGCTGGGGCAACTTGCATGTCCGGAATTCTGGCACGGCCCCGCGCCGGGGACGCATCCACTACCACCATAGTCGTAGCCGGTTGCGGCGCGCGGCAGATCCCCGCTAGAAGTTGTGGCGCAGGCCGATGGCCAGCGTTTGCGGGCTGGTGCCCTGCGTTACGCCCAGGCTGTTGATGGCAAAGTCGTAGTCGGCGCGCGCCCGGTTGCTGATCCGCGAGTAATAGCCGTACAGGGCGGTGCGGGGCGACAAGGGGTAGTCGTACCCGACCGTCCACTGCACCGCGCCGGTGTCCGATCCGCTGCGTACAAAGCCCACCGTCTGCGTCGACGCCCCGCGGCCGTTGCTTGCCACGCCCAGCGCGGCGCGCAGGCTGCCCCCGCCCAGCGCCTGCACGATCGACACGTAATAGCCGTCCCGGGTCAACGATCCGCTGGCCGTCCGATAGCGCAGCCGTTCATACACCACTGCGACTCGCGTCGTCGGAAACTGATACGACAGGCCCATCTTGAAGGCGTCATCGTGCGTGTTCGCCGCCTGGTAATTGCGGTGCAGTTCGTAAGCCAGCGCCAGGTTCAAACCGCCCCGGTCATAGCTGCCCGACCACGAAAACAGCTGCGGATTGCGCGGCGTTGTCATTTTTTACTGGGGCAACCCCCACGCGAATCCACCGCTTAAGCCCTGCCAGGACGGCGTGCGGTATTGCAGGGAATTGTTTTGCCTGCGGTCGAACGAACTGGTGTTCTCGACGTTGCCGGTGCTGGCGGCCGAGCCGTTGCCCAGCAAGGCCATGTAGCCCGCCGTGGTCGCGTAGTAGGGGTCGTAGGGCAGCGTGGCTTCGGTATAGGGCGTGTGCCAGTTGCCCAGGAACAGCGTGCCATAGGG
The DNA here is from genome assembly GCF_053543755.1 of Achromobacter semiaridum. Taxonomy (NCBI): domain Bacteria; kingdom Pseudomonadati; phylum Pseudomonadota; class Betaproteobacteria; order Burkholderiales; family Alcaligenaceae; genus Achromobacter; species Achromobacter semiaridum. Next base: position 70,305 of record NZ_JBLVOL010000014.1, read on the forward strand.
GCCGTCGAACCCCACGCGCGTGTTGCGGCTGGCGATCTGCCCCTGGCCGGTGTTAAGCGCAATGCCGCTTTCAATCTGGAAGATGGCGCTGGTGCCGTCGCCCAGCCATTCCGTGCCGCGTAGCCCGAACACCGAGCGGTTATTGGTCATCCGGGCGGCGCTGCCCGGCTCGGGTCCGCCGCTGATCCGGCTGCTTTCCAGCGCGGTGTTCAGCCTGCCGTATAGCGTTACCGACGATTGAGCGCAGACCGGCGCCGCCACGGCCAACAGGCACGCGGCTAGCGGTTTTGCATAGCATTTCACTAGAGACTTCCGGTAAAAAAAGAAAGGCGGGGGG
>NZ_JBLVOL010000014.1:70712-73576 GCF_053543755.1 Achromobacter semiaridum
CTGGCCCGGCGCCCCGGAAAAGGCGCTCCGGAAGGCGCCTTTATGCAGGTGGCCCTGGGGCCGGGCGGTCAGCCCCGGATGAAGGCCAGCAGGTCGGCGTTGACGTCTTCGGCGTCCAGCACGCACATGCCGTGCGAGGCGCCCGGGTAGACCTTCAGCGTGGCGTTCTTGACCAGCTTCACGGCCTTTTCCGCCGAGTTGGCGATCGGCACCATCTGGTCGTCCGAACCATGCAGGATCAGGGTGGGCACGTCGATCTTCTTCAGGTCTTCGGTGAAGTCCACCTCGGAAAACTGCTTGATGCACGCGTACTGGCCACGGATGCCGCCTGCCATGCCCTGCAACCAGAAGGCGTCGATGGTGCCTTGTTCGATCTTGGCGCCCGGCCGGTTAAAGCCAAAGAACGGCTGGGTCAGGTCTTTGTAGAACTGCGAGCGGTTCCGCATGACGCCCTGGCGAATGCCATCAAACACTTCCATCGGCAAACCGTCAGGGTAGGCCGCGGTCTTGGCCATCACGGGCGGCACCGCGCCGATCAGCACCACACGGGCCACGCGCTTGCTGCCATGGCGTCCGATGTAGCGGGCAACTTCCCCGCCTCCGGTGGAATGGCCCACCAGCGTTGCGCCCTGGATGTCCAGCGCGTCCAGCAGCGCGGCCAGGTCATCGGCATAGGTGTCCATGTCGTTGCCTTGCGACGGTTGGCCCGAACGGCCGTGGCCGCGACGGTCATGGGCGATCACACGAAAGCCGCGCTCGGACAGGAACAGCATCTGCGCGTCCCAGGCGTCGGCGTGCAACGGCCATCCGTGCGAGAAGACGACCGGCTGGCCGGCGCCCCAATCCTTGTAGTAGATGCGGGTGCCGTCGGCGGTCACGATGGTCTGGCCGGCGGGGCCGGCCGGGGAAGTACTTTGCGATTGCACATTCATGTTGCGGGTCCTGTAAGCGTCGGATCAACGGGCGGCAATGGGGGCAATCGCTTCGTGCGCGGTACGCGTGCGCTGCGGGGCCTTGTGCACCATCGTGTAGGCGTAGTCCACGCCCATGCCGTAGGCGCCCGAATGCTCTTTCACCAGCGCCATCACGGCGTCATAGGTTTCGCGGCGGGCCCAATCGCGCTGCCATTCCAGCAGCACCTGTTGCCACGTCACCGGCACGACGCCCGCCTGGATCATGCGCTGCATGGCCTGGTCGTGCGCTTCCTTGCTGGTGCCGCCCGAGGCGTCCGACACCATGTAGATTTCGTACTGGCCTTCAAGCATGGCGCACAGCGAGAACGTGGTGTTGCAGACTTCGGTCCACAGGCCGGCCACAACGACCTTCTTGCGGCCGTTGGCGGCCAGCGCATCGCGCACCTTCTGGTCGTCCCACGAATTCATCGAGGTGCGTTCCAGCACCTTCTGGTCCGGAAACACATCCAGCAATTCGGGGTAGGTGTAGCCCGAGAAGCTCTCGGATTCCACGGTGGTGATCGTCGTCGGGATGTTGAAGATCTTGCCGGCCTTGGCCAGACCGACGGTGTTGTTCTTCAGAACCTGACGGTCAATGGACTGCACGCCAAAGGCCATCTGCGGCTGGTGGTCAATGAAGATCAGCTGGCTGTTTTGCGGGGTCAGCACTTCAAGTTTGGATTGGGTCATGGCGAATGTTCGAAGGGTCTGTCGATGCGTGATTGCAAGGCGCAAGCAGACGGATTGTGAAAGGGATGCGCGCGCATCCCGTGGCATGAAAACCTGTCCGGCAGCGGACGGAACGAAGCTTATGGGGGTGCTATCGGCGGCACAATAACGCCTTCGTATAGGCGCGAAGGCGAAGAGGGCAACACGCCTGTGATCGCCGCGCCTCGGTCAGGAATCGATCAGGAAAACGGTCAGGAAATTGGTCAGGAAATTGGTCAGGCGTCGGCCGCGCGACGCCACGCGCCGGGCGTCAGGCCGACCACGTTGTGGAACACGCGCGTGAAGTGCGCCTGGTCGGCAAACCCGCAATCCAGTGCGATATCGGCCAGCGTCTTGTCCGGTATCCGCAGCTGTTCGCGGGCTTGGGCGATGCGTTGCAGCAGCGCCCAACGGTGGGGCGTCGTGCCGGCGGCATCGCGAAACACGGCTGTGAAATGCGTGCGCGACAAGCGGCAGGCGCGCGCGACGTCGGCCACCGAGCTCTGGCCGCTTAACAGCATGGTCTTTGCCTGCTGCTCCAGCGACACCGGCAAGCTGCGTTTTGCCGGCTCGGGGCCAAGCGGCGGCGGGCCGCTGTTGTCGGCGCGGACGTGGGATGGGCGCATGTAAACCTCCGGGGCAGAAAGCGAGGGACCGCGCCCTCTTGATGGGTGAATCGACGCGCGACGCCTGCGCGGCAAGCGCGTGGGCGGGCTGGCCCTGGCGGCGGGCCCTGGCTTCTGGCTCGTCTGGCAGGCAAGCGCAGAATAGGAGTCGGCCCCATCGCCATCAATCAGCCATTGGTGTTAGCGGCAGGACGTCAGCACGCGCCGGATACGGGTTGTGTGGGACGTTGGCCCCATCTCGTTGGCCCCATCTCTTTGTCCCCATATCGCCATACCCAATATTGGGTATTCCGGACATGGGCCGAAGCACGGCATGCGGGACTACATTGCAAGGTCCAGGGTTCTTAACCGCACGTGGAGTTTTCTATGAAAAAGTCCATCATTCCCTGCGTTGCCTTGCTGCTCTCGACCATCGGCCTGACCGCCACGGCACAGACCATTACGCCGATGAAAGGGCAGTCTCCTGAAACCACACAACAAGACGTCGCCGCCTGCCAGTCCCAGGCGGGGGGCACCGGCACCACCGACACCACGCAATCCGGCGGTCGCGCGCGCGGCGCCGCAACGGGCGCCGTGG
>NZ_JBLVOL010000015.1:0-34392 GCF_053543755.1 Achromobacter semiaridum
CCGGTCGGTGCAGCGGACGGGCTGACCGCTGACGGAGTCGAGATCGACGCGCCCGGCCCCGGCAACGCCGGAGACGTGGCGGGCGCGGCGGGCGGCGTGCCGGTTGGAGTATTGCCCGGTGTGGATGCCGGCGCGGCGTGGGGCGCGTCCACGGCGGGCTTTTGCGTGGTCGTGTCACCGGCCTTGTCACCGGCCTTGTCACTGCCGGCGCCTGGCCCCGACGGCCCGTTCGCCGCAGCGGGATTCAAGGTGTCGGCGGGCGCGTCCGGGGACACGACCGGATCGGCAGGCGGCGCGGGCGGCTTGGCTTGCGACGCGCGGGCGCGGGGGCTTGGCGGCACATGCGGGGCGGCGGCGGCTTCCGCGTCGGGCAGGAAGCGCTGCAACAGCTGGAAAAAGCCTTCGTAGAATTTCGGACGCGACACCGTCTGGCTAGCCGTTTTGACCAGCGAGTCGTCGCTGGAGCCGAACGGCATCGACACCTGGCCCAGCACGCTGACGCCCACGCTGGCCGAGCTGGAAGTGCGCTTGATTGAATAGCGGTCTTGCACCGCGTTGGCAAACACCGTGGCGCGCTGGTTGGCGCTGCCGTCCGAGGCGCAGTCGATATTGAAATTGATCTGCGTGTGCAGGCCGTCCTCGCCCTGGAAGTTCTTGTGCCCGGACACGCGGGCCGGGTCGAAGCGGTCGATGTTGTAGCCCTGGCTGAGCAGGGCACGCCGGCCCGCATCGCAGGCGGTGGTGCTGGCCGAGGGGAAGGTGCGCGAGAACACATCGTTTTGCGCGAAGTCTTCTCTTTCGTAAGCCGGCTTGGGCGAACTGCATCCCGCAAGGATCGCCGTCAGGCAGACAAACAAGGAAACGGGCAGACGACGGGTAACGCTGGGCATGAGGGGTCCGGCTTTTGGCGTAAAGCGGGCATTATCGGCCAGGAATGGGCCGGTGGCGAATCGCCCCCCGCCCACCGTGATCCCTTGAAACAGTTTTAATGGGGTCGGGGAGCAAATGCGGAACTGACCCCGTTTTCCCCGCGCGATTCCTCGCGCGATTCCTCTTGCCCCAGGCTGCGCCGATAACTGGCGCATCCCGCCGCCAGCAGCAGCACGCACAGCACAGTGGCCACGCCGATCAGCAGCGACAACGACTGCCCCACCGCCGCCGGGCTTTTGAACAAGCGATCGGTCAACAACGCCACCGCCGTCGTCCCCAACCCCAGGCCGATCAAATTGGAGATCAGCAGGAACAGCGCCGACACCTGCGCGCGGATCTGGTTGGGCGGCAGAATCTGCATCGCCGCCGTGGACGTGGGCATGGGAAAGGACGCAAAGAACATTGCCGGCAGCAACAGCGCCACCGACGCCGCCAAGCTGTCCACCTGGGTGAACGCCACGGCCGGTAGCGCCATGCCTACCGCGCCGATCACGCCCGCCCGCATCGGCGCATCGCGATAGCCGCGTCGGGCCAGCCCGTCCATCAGCCAGCCGCCGCAAAAAACGCCCGCCGTATTGGCCACCAGCACCACCACACCCAGCATGTACCCCACATCCACCGGCGACATGCCGAACTTGCGCATGTAGAAGGCGGGCGTCCAGCCCAGCAAGGCAAACAGCACCATGGCATAGAACGAAAAGCCCAGGTAGTGACAAAAGAATGTGCGGCGATGACGGCCCAGAAAACGAAACGTGTCGGCCACCGTGGGCTTGGGCGCGTGGCCGTCTGCGTTGCGGCGCAAGCCCAAGCGCCGCGGATCGCGCACCGTCAGCAGGATCAGCAGCGCCACCAGCAGACCCGGCAAGCCCACGATGAAAAACGTGACCTGCCACGGTCGCATCGCGCCGACCAACGGCACCACCACGCTGTCCACGCTTTTAAGCAGGTTGATGACATAGCCGCCGATCAGGAACGCCATGCCGCCACCAATAAACGAGCCGATCGAATAGATGCCGACGGCGCGGCCCAGCTTGTCGCGCGGGAACATATCGCTAAGCATGGAATAGGTGGCGGGCGACAAGGCGGCCTCGCCCACGCCCACGCCGATGCGCGCCAGGAACATGTGCGCAAAGCTGCGCGACAGGCCGCAGGCGGCGGTTGCCAGGCTCCAGAACGCCACGCCGATGGCGATGATCCTCGGGCGCGAATAGCGGTCGGCCAGCAAGGCGATGGGGATGCCCATGACGGCGTAGAACAGCGAGAATGCCAAGCCGTGCAGCAGGCTGAATTGCGTGTCGGACAGTTGCAGATCGTGCTTGATCGGTTCGATCATCAGCGCCAGGATCTGTCTGTCGACGAAGGAAAATATGTACGCTAGCATGCATATCACGACGACGTACCACTCGTAGGCGTAGCTTCGTTTCGTCAGTGGCGGCAGCGTCGCGTCAGTCATGTTTTTCCCTTGTTTTGCTTAGTCTTGTCCATCGTTTGTAGGTCTTTGCGCAGCCGGCCTCTATACGCGGCGCGCAACGACTGTTCCCACCGCGCAGGAAAGCATGTTCAACGACACCTATCCGCTGAACCGCCATTGCTTGCTGGACTCGGGCAACGCCGCCGAGGTCAAAGACCAGGTCAGCCAACACCTGTGGTCGCACCGCATGTGCGTGGCCCAGGGCAAACCCTTGCAATCGCGGCTGTATGGCGTGTTCTTCGGCAACGCGGCGCTGTTCGATCTGCACTACGGCGCCGAAGTCGAAATCGACGCGGGCGACATCTCCAGCTATTACCTGATCCGCATCACGCTGCAAGGGTCGGGTCTGGTCACGCTGGGCAAACGCAGCGCGTCCCTGCAAGCGGGCAGCCTGACGATTTCATCGCCGTCCGAACCCAGCGTGATCAGCATCGGCCGCGACTGCCGCAACCTGATCCTGCGTGTCGAGCGGCAGGCGCTGGAACATCAATTGCAGCGCCTGCTGGACCGCCCCATCAAGCACGCGCTGGTGTTCGACCTGGAAGCGCCGCCGGATTCCCCCGGCCTGGCCGCCGTGCGCGAAACGCTGGACTACCTGTGTCGCCTATACCAGCACCCCGCCATCGACGGCGTCACGCAGACGCTTGCGGCCGGCTTTTCCGACTACCTGCTGGCGCTGCTGTTGACCCAGCTGCCGCACAACTATTCCGACGCCTTGCGCGCCGACCACCGCCAGCCCCTGCCCCAACATGTGCGCGCCGCGCGCGACTACATCGAAAGCCATGTCGACGAAGCGATTTCGCTGGCGGATCTGGCGGCGCACTGCGGCGTGTCGGTGCGGACGCTGCAAAACGGCTTTACGCAGTTCCTCAAGCAAAGCCCCAGCGACTACGTGCGCAACCACCGCCTGGCCCTGGTGCACGCCGCGCTGGAACAGGCGCGCGGCGGCGATAGCGTGACCGACATCCTGCTGCGCCACGGCGTCAGCAGCTTTGGCCATTTCGCCACGCATTACCGCAAGCGCTACGGCTGCCTGCCGTCGGACACGCTGCGTCGGCATCGGCCCTAGCGCGATGTCGTCGGCCATCGCCCGCGCCATCGAAATCCCGCGCCCGCCCCGTCGCAATCCCTTGCCGGATCGGAACGGCGCTTGCGCATTTGGCGCAGCCCACGCGCCGCGCCGCCGCTAGGATCAAGCCTTCAAAGAAGGAGCTTGATCATGCGAATCAGCGTAATTGGCGGCGGCCACGGCTGCTACGCGGCCGCGGCCGAACTTGCCGAAAAAGGACACGAGGTGAGCTGGTGGCGCCGGGATGACGACGCGTTCGACGGCTTGCGCAAGGCCGGTGCGCTGACCGTCACAGACTACCGCGGCACGCGCCAGGTCCCGCTGGGCCAGGGCCCCGGGCAGTTGGCGCTGCAAGCCTCGCTGGAGGCCGCGCTGGCCGACGCGCGGGTCGTCGTCATTCCCCTGCCCTCGACCACTCACGACGCGCTTGCGCCCATGCTGGCCCCGCTGTTGCAGGACGGGCAGGTGGTGTTCCTGCCGCCCGGCACGTTTGGCTGCTACCTGTTTTCCCGCGCGCAGCGGGACGCCGGCAACACCGCCCGCGTGGCGTTTGCCGAAACCGGCACCCTGCCCTATCTGGCGCGCAAGCACGGCAACACGGTCGTCATCAGCGGCTACGCCACGCGCTTGCCCACCGGCGTGTTCCCCAGCCGGCTGACCGACGACGCGCTGGCGTTGCTGGGCCAGGTCTACCCGAGCATCGAGCCCATTGAAGACGGATTAGCGGGCGCCTTGATGAACGCCGGCCCCATCATTCATCCGCCGCTCATCATGATGAACGCCGGCCCCCTGGAGCATTTCGACAAGTGGGACATTCACAACGAAGGCACGCAGCCGTCGATCCGCCGCGTCACCGACGCGCTGGACGCCGAACGCATCGCCATCCGCGAGGCGCTGGGCTACGCCGCGCCGCACTTTCCACTGGCCGACCACTACGCCACGGAAGGCGATGAATGGATGTACGGTCGCGGCGCACACGGCAAGCTGACCGACAGTGGCGACTGGCGCGAAACCATCGACCTGCACACGCACCGCTACATGCTTGAGGACACGCGGCTGGGTCTTTCCTTCCTGGTGTCCACGGGAAGCTGGGCAGGCGTGCCAACGCCGGTGGCGCAAGGCCTGCTTGGCATCGCCAGCGCCATCACGGGCCGCGATCTGTACGCCGAGGGCCGCACGCTGGAACGCCTGGGGCTGGATCGTCTGTCGCGCGCCGGCATGGCTGAATTGCTGGAACAAGGATGCTGACCATGGAAGAAAGAATCTGCGTGATCGGCGCCGGGCGCATGGGGGAAGGCATCGCGCTGTCATACACCCACGCGGGACGCGCCGTGACGCTGGTCGACATCAAACCCCGATCCCCGACAGAACAAGCCGACCACCACGCGCGCGTGCTGGCGAACCTGCGGCGGGAACTGGCCACGCTAAGCCGGCTTGGCCTGCTGGATGCCCAGCAAGCCGACACCGCCATGCAGCGCGTTCGCCTGTGCGGACGCGACGAAGCCCAGGCCGACCTGCAACGCGCGCGCATCGTCTTCGAAGCCGTGCCGGAACGCCTGGACGCCAAGCGCGACACCTTCGCCTGGCTGGGCCGGGTGTGCGCGGCAGACACCGTCATAGCGTCAACCACGTCCACGTTTCTGGTGACCGAGCTGGCCGAACTGATGCCGGGCGCCGAGCGTTTTTTGAATGCGCACTGGCTCAACCCCGCCTATCTGATTCCGCTGGTTGAAGTCAGCGCCGGGCCTCGCACCGCCGATGCCGCCCTGCAAGCGTTGCTGGCCGTGCTGCGCCAAGCCGGCAAGACGCCCGTGCAATGCGCGCCCACAGCCGGCTACATCGTGCCGCGCATCCAGGCGCTTGCCATGAACGAGGCCGCGCGCATGGTCGAGGAAGGCGTGGCCAGCGCCGAAGATATCGACACTGCCGTGCGCCTGGGATTCGGGCTGCGGTTTTCGGTGTTGGGCCTGTTGGAGTTCATCGACTGGGGCGGCGGCGACATCCTGTACTACGCATCGCGCTACCTGGAAGCCGAGATCGGCCCGCGTTTTGCATCGCCTGCTGTCATTGCCCAAAACATGGAGCAAAACCGCAACGGCCTGCGCGATGGCAAGGGCTTTTACGACTACGCCGACAGGGACGTGGACGCCTACAAGATGCAGCGCCTGGGCCAGCTGTGCAAAAGGCTGGAGGTGATGGGGTTATTGCCGCGCTTTGACGGGGCGCGCACGTTGCCGGGCGCTGACGGCTGAGGGCGGCAAGGGCTAGCAAGAGGCCAGCAAGAGGCCAGCAAGAGGCCAGCAAGGGGGCCGGGTACGCCGCTTGCCCTTCTCAGTTCGCTTGCGCGCGGGCGTCGGGTTGCGATCCCGGTTGCGATCCCGGTTCCGTCTCCGCCGCCGTTTCCTCTTCAAGAATGCGATACGCCAGACGCACGCGGGCTTCGTTCGGAATATTTCGATTCGCCAGGATCACCACGCCGATTTTCCTGGACGGCACAAATGCCACGTAGGCGCCAAAGCCGTTGGTGGAACCCGTCTTGTTTATCCACGCATCAGCACGCGGCGGCTGCGGCGGGGTCAAGGCCTTGGCCGGGTGGTTCTGGCTGTTCAACGTGCCGGCGTTCGCCGCCAACAGCGCTTTCAGCGTCACCGGATACGCCAGTTGTTCCCAGGCCAGGTCCTGCGTCATTCCGCCCACGTCGTAGTAGCCCACATGCGTATCGGCCAAGGCCTTGGACACTACGGGGTCGGCGATGACGGCCTTGGCGATCTTCGCATCGCGGGCGGCCTTGGCGCTGAATTGCGCGGGCGCTGACGCCACGCCCATGTTCGCGTCCACAAAGCGGATCAGGTCGCTGGCGCTGGTCTTGACGCCGTAGGCTTCGTCGGCCAGCACGCCCGGGTTCACGCGCACCGGCGCGTTCTGTTTGTTGTAGCCCTGTGCGTAGTCGCCCATCCTGGCGGCCGGCACCTGAATATAGGTGTTGGCCAGGCCCAGCCTGGGCAACAGCGTCTTCTCCATGGCCTGCGCATAAGGCTGACCCAGGCTCTTGGCCGCCACCACGCCCAACATGCCGATGCTGGGGTTGGCATAGGTGCGGTACGTGCCGGGGGCGTAGCGCGGGGTCCACGCGCACAGGTAGGCCATCAACTGGGCGTTGTCCCGCACCGCGTCGGGCACTTGCAGCGGGAAGCCGCCAGCCGTGTGCGTACCCAGGTGGATCAGGTTCAGCTTGGCGAACTCCGTGCCTTGCAGGGCGGGCACAAAGCGCGCCGGGCTGTCGGTCAGCGACAGCTTGCCCAACGCCTGGGCATAAGTCGCCAGCGTGGCGGTAAACGTCTTGCTGATCGAGCCCACCTCAAACAGCGTGTCACGGCTGACAGGCGCCTGCGTTTGCAAAGAGGCCACGCCATAGCTGCGGAATTCTTGTCGCCCTTCACGCGTAACGGCAATGGCCAGGCCCGCCACGTCGTACTCGCGCATCAGCGCATGCACGGCGTCGTTGATGTCGGCACCGGGGGCCACGGGCTCGGCCGCGGCCAACGAAAACACGGCCCCGCCGGCCATCACGGCCAGGGCTTGCAAAACAGCGCGTCGCGCGGCGTGAAAGCTCATTCCTATCGTCCTATTTCAATTCACGCCAGCCCAACGGCGCAGGCGACATAGTACTAACCCTGAAGCAAATGCGACATGAACTTAGCTATTCTGTACGCAGTCGATTCAAAACCGCGCAGAAGAGACCGGCCCTTGCGGCCGGCGCCGACGGAGCAACCGCCCCGGAAACTCTCAGGCAACAGGACTGCGCGCGTGTAGACAATCTGGAGAGAGGCGCCGTGCGCGCCCACCGAAGGGGAACCCGCCGCCCGCGCGGGTGAAACTCTCAGGTACCAAAGACAGATGGGGTGCCGCGTCCACATTGGTCGCGGCCACCTTGCCTGGAGCCACCATGCCCCGCATCGCCATCATTGGCGCCGGTATCACCGGCGTCACGTCCGCCTATGCCCTGTCGAAGCTGGGATACGCGGTCACCGTCTACGACCGCCAGCGCTATCCCGCCATGGAAACGTCGTATGCCAACGGCGGCCAGTTGTCCGCCAGCAACGCCGAAGTCTGGAACAGTACGGCCACCATCATCAAGGGGCTGCGTTGGATGTTGCGCAAAAACGCGCCGCTGTTGCTGAACCCCCGCTTCAGCTGGCACAAGTATTCGTGGCTGGCGCAGTTCATGGCGCAGATTCCGCACTACCGTGACAACACCATCGCCACCACGCGAATGGCCATCGAAGCGCGCCAGCATCTGTTCGACATGGCCGAGGCCGAAGGCATCGACTTCGACCTGGAGCGCCGGGGCATCCTGCACATCTACCATGACGCCGACAGCTTCAAGGCCGCGCACCGCGCCAACGCGCTGCTGCAAGCCGGCGGTCTGGACCGCTATGTAGTCACCGCCGACGAAGCGCGCGCTATCGAACCCGCCATGCAAGCCGGATGCCACGGCGGTTTCTACACCCCGTCGGACGCCACCGGCGACATCCACAAGTTCACGCGCGGCCTGGCCCGGGCATGCCAGCGCCGTGGCGTCACGTTCGTGCACGATGCCGACATCGACAACATCCAACGCCACGACCGCCCTTACCTGCTGGACATCCGTCGCGACGGCGGCACGCAGCGCGATCGACACGAGGCGGACGCCATCGTCGTGTGCGCAGGCGCGGCCAGCAGGAAATTTGCCCGCCTGCTGGGCGATTCGATCAACATCTATCCGGTCAAGGGCTATTCGATCAGCGTGCACCTGGACGACGCCGACAGCCAGGGCGCCGCGCCGCGCGTCAGCCTGCTGGATGAAGCCGCGAAGATCGTCACCAGCCGCCTGGGGGACCGCTTCCGCGTGGCGGGCACGGCCGAATTCAACGGCTTCAACATGGACATCCGAGCCGAGCGCGTGCAGCCGCTGATCGACTGGACGCGCAAGCACTTTCCCAATATCAATACCACGCGCGTCGTGCCGTGGTGCGGCCTGCGCCCCATGACCCCCAACATGATGCCGCGCGTGGGGCCGGGCAAGCGTCCGGGGGTGTTCTACAACACCGGGCACGGGCATCTGGGGTGGACGTTGTCAGCCGCGACGGCGCAGGTGCTGGCGCAAAGCGTCAGGGCGGCGCTGCCGGCGCCACCAGCAACGTATAGGGGTTGATGGCGCCGCCGTCGTAGATGCCGTAATGCAAATGCGGCGGCGTGCCTTGCGCGTTGCCGGTGTTGCCGACGTAGCCCAGTACGTCTCCGGGCGCCACCAGTTGCCCCCGTTGAATATCGGCGTAGCCATCCAGGTGCGCGTAGTAATGCCGCTGGCGTCCGGGGCCCAGCACCCACACGACCTGACCGCCCAGGTTGTTCGTGCCCACCTGCATGACCACGCCTTCCGTGGTGGACAGCACAGGCGTGCCCCGCGCGGCGAAGATGTCGATGCCCTCGTGTTGGCGGCCGCCCGCCCGGGCCGCGCCCCAGGTGTCGGCCAACCGTCTGGCGGACACGCCCTGTACCGGCACGGGCAAGGACGTCGGCGCTTGCTGCCAGGCCAGCCGGGCCATATGCCAGGGTGCGCGCGCGGCGTCGGGCAGGCGCGGCCATGCCCAGGCAGCAAGCCAGATCAATAAGCCCAGGACGACAAGGCGGCGAAGGAAGCGCAATACAGGATCAACGGTCATGCAAGGTTCGACGGCGGGTATGCCGAGGGGTTCCCGAGGGGCTGTCCCGCCGGCAGTCAATATCGCGTGCCGTAGCCTTCTAGACGAACATCAGGCAAACCGGTGTCGGTGCCTGCGCCGCCACCTGCATGTCGCTTAAATGCCCGGTTGCCGCATCGATGCGCAAGCGCAGGATGGAATCGCCCTTTTGGTTCAGCGCGTACAAGCTGCCCCCGTCTGGCGCCAGGGTGAGTGCGCGGGGGAAGCGCAGCCCGTCAGTCCAGGTTTGCACGCGGCTTAATGCGCCGTCTTTGGCGACGGCAAAGACGGCGATGCTGTCGGCTTGCGGGTGGTCGTTATCGACGCGGCGGGTGGATGCGTACAGGAAGCGCCCAGAGGGGTGGATGAGCAATGCCGCCGCGTTGCCCGCGCCGGTGAATCCGGGTGGTGTGGCAGCTACGTGGTGGCGCTGCGCCAGCACGCGGCCGGCGCGGGCGTCGTAGCCAAAGCATGCGATAGAGGCGTCAAGCTCGTTCAAGACATATAACAGCGCGCCATCGGGATGCAGCGCAAGATGGCGTGGCCCGCTGCCCGCGGGCAGCGTCGTGCGTTCGGACAGCGCCAGCTTGCCGTCCTTGAACGTGAACAGGTTGATGCGATCGCTGCCCAGGTCGGTAGCCAGGACGCGCTGGCCGGTGGAGTCGAACAGCACCATGTGCGGGTGCGCGGATTGTTGTTCGGGGCGCGGACCCGAGCCGGTTTCCTTGACGATGCCCGACACTTCACCCAACGCGCCGTCGGCCTGGATGGGCAGCACGTTGTAGGTGCCACCCCCGTATTGCGCGGTGACAAGGTAGCGGCCATCCGGGGATGCGGCCAGGTACGCAGGCGCGGTGCTGGATAGCGACAAGGGCTGCCGGTTCAAAAAGCGCAGGCTGCCGTCAGCCGGGTCGATCGCATAGGATTCGGCCGTGCCTCGGGCCAGGCCTTCCCATTGATCGATCTCGTTGATGGCGTAAAGAAAGCGTTGCGTGGGGTGTACGGCCAGGTAGGACGGATTGTCGCTTTCCATCACCTGGATCAGATGCCAGCCACCCTGCGGGCGCAGCGCATAGGCATGTATGCCGCGCGATGGCGGCCCGCCGGCAGTGCCGCCGGGCGCGTCGCGGGTATAGGTACCCACATAGGCGTAGCGGGCATCGGCGCGGGCGGTCGTGGCGCCCATGGCCGACAGCCAGGGCCCCGCCGCGCTGGCCGCCGACAAGCCTCCGGCGAACTGGATGAAGGATCTGCGGGGAGCACTGGATAGGGAATTCATGGCGAAATCCGGCAAGGCGGGCGGCGCGTCATGACGGGCGCACCGACATCGCGTGGTGAAAGACGTTGTTGGGATCGTAGCGGCGCTTGACCTCTTGCAGGAAAGGATAAAGCCCGCCGTCGCCGTAGTACAACCGTGGCCAGAACGGGTACGCCAGCATGTCGCTGTCGGGGTAATTGATGTAGCACCCTTCGTAGCGGTCGCCGGGATACGGCGTGCCGGCGTGTTCGGGCCGGGCCGCCGGGTCGGTATATACATCGCGATAGAAATCCGACATCCAGCGTACGTGCAGGGGGTCGTGGTCGGCGTGGTTCCAGTACGTTTGGTATTGCAGCTTCATGGTGGACGCGCGCTGGTGCACGGCGGTGTCGCGCAGGCGGTCCGGCTGGTTGACGGCGCCCCCGTACGAGTCCACCTGCAACAGCGACTGGCGCAGGTCGGCGCCAGGGACGTCGCGCGTCAGGTGGGCGTGGATGCGCGCCGCTTCGTGGGCCGTGAAATTGCGCTTCATGTAGGCGGATTTGTATTTGCCGCGTTGATTCGGCCCCGAGCCGTTAAGCGCTTGCGTGGCCACCAGCCAGTCATGGCGGATGACCGTGTGCGGTTCGCTGCACAGCAGGTCGCCGCCTGCGCGTGGACGCGGCAGCCCCGGCGTGGTGGCGCGCGCGGCCACCGGCGCGCAGGGGCGGAAGCGATCCAGGAAATCTTGCAGCACGGACAGGTCCTGGCAGGTGCCGTCGGGGTTGCAAAATTGCACGATCATGACGATCTGCCCGGCAGAGCGATGTGTCAGTTTCAGCAACGAGAACATGCCCCAGGTGTCGGCGTCGCGGCCGCGCGTGTTCCAGTAGCCGCCGTAAATATCCAGCAACTGCGCGAAGCGGCTGGGCGTCATGCCCGCCCAGTCGAACGCGACGGTGGCGATGGCCACTTCGCGCGGGGCACGCGGTAGCGCGGCAAAGCCATAGCTGGTGATCACGCCGAAATTGCCGCCGCCACCCCCCCGGCATGCGCGGAACAGAGCGGCGTCTTGCGTGGCGCTGGCGGTGCGTGGCACGACACTGCCGTGGGCGTCCACGGTCAGGATGTCGACCGCGCTTAGCCAGTCGCACGCCAGCCCTTGCAGGCGTGACAGCAGCCCATACCCGCCGCCGCTGATATGGCCGCCCGCGCCCACCGAATAGCAGGACCCGCCGGGTAGCGACACGCCGTGACGCTTGTAGAGGTCTTGATCGCCATTCCAGTTTTGCGAACCGGCCGCCACCCGCAGCAGGCCCTCTGAGGACGGCACGCGGTCCAGCAGGCTGAGGTCCAGGATGACGCCGCCCGGATTGTTGGAGACGAAGTCTTCATAGCAATGGCCGCCGCTGCGTATCGTGGGGCGCTTGCCCTCGGCCACGATACGACTTAGTGCCGCCGCCGCCTGCTCCGGCGTTTCGCATAGTTCGATACGCGTGGCCGCATGGCTGGGCCGCGCCGGCCAACGAAGGTTGAAGCCCTTTTTCAAGGTCTTGTAGCGGGGATCGCCTGGCGTCACGCTGATGCTCATCTTGACTCGCCCTCCGGGCCTGGGGTCAGGCCGCGACGTGTCAAGGATAGGCCGGTGGCGCGCCAATAGCTGTAGTAGATATCCTATTTTCAGGGGGAGTTCGGCTAGCACTTTTGCGAGTGCCATAGCGACTTCTTCGACGTCCTATTGATATCGGTCCCGATACCCGACCGGCGACATCCCGCAGTGCTTGCTGAAGATGTCGCGAAACGCCTTCGTGTCGTTGTAGCCCACTTCATACATGACTTCGGCCACGCTTATGCGCGACGTTTCCAGCCGTTTCTTGGCGGCCTCCACCCGCACGCGTTGCAGGTACTGCACGATGCTGTTGCCGGTGGCCTGGCGAAAGCGCCGTTCCAGCGTGCGCCGTCCCATCGCGTGGCGCTCGGCCAGGGACTCGACGGTGATCTTTTCCGTGTAGCAACGTTCGATGTAGCTTTGCACCGCGCGCACGACCTCGTCGGCATGCGCCTTCTGGCCCATGAACACGGCGAACGGCAGTTGGCTCTGACGGCTCCAGTCCAGCTGGAAATATTTGGCGCACCAGATGGCGGTATCGCGATCGGTGTATTTTTCGATCAGGTGCAGCACCAGATGGGCGGCGGAAAACGCCCCGCCGCTGGTGTAGACGCCGTTCTCGGCCATCACCACGCGATCGCTGATCCAGTGGACATTGGGAAACAGGGTGGCGTACAGATTTTGCGCCACCCAATGCACCACGGCCTGCTGCCCGTCCAACACGCCGCCCGCCGCCAGCAAGGCGGCCCCCATGCACAGGCTGGCCACTTCGCCGCCGGCGCGATGGTGGCTTGCCAGCCAATCGATCAGTTCGCGGTTGGACAGCACCACGTCGGGCACCGCGCCCAGCAGGGGCGGCGCGATACAGATATCGATGCGCGGCGCGTCGGCCAGCACCTGATCCGCCAGCACCTTGATACGCCCGTCGTCCAGGCTGACCTCGCGCGTCAACGCCAGCGTGCACACGTGGAATTGCGGTTCCCGGCCTTGCGCGACCAGGTAGGCGTTGGCCACCTGGAAGCCGTGGCGCGCCGTTTCCAGGGACGCAATATTGGTGCCAGTCGGCAGTAGGAAAGCGACGTTTTTCATGTCGGTAAGCATACGCCCGAGCGCTGTCGCAATCCACCCGCAAGAATGTCGCAATCCCCTATCTGAAAGCGCCGGCGATCCCGATAAAGTGGCGTCTACCGGCCCCTCGTGCCGGGTGGAGGGGGTGTGGCCAGCGGGCATGCCGCCTTCAACACAACAACAGCAACCCAAGGAGTGTGCGATGCAGGAATACATAGATGGTTTCGTGCTGCCGGTGCCCAAGGCGAACGTGCCGGCCTACCAGAAGATGGCGGACCAGGCCAAGGCGGTCTGGCTGGAGCACGGCGCGCTGGATTACCGCGAATGCGTGGCCGATGACCTGGCCAGCGAAACCTTTCGGTCGTTCAGGGAAGCGGCCAGCGCCAAGGACGACGAAACCGTGGTGTTTGCCTGGATCGTCTACGCCAGCAAGGCCGAACGCGACCGAATCAATGCGCTGGTGATGGCCGATCCGCGCCTGGCCAACACGTGCTGCGAAGGCGTATTTGATTTCAAACGCATGTGCTGGGGCGGATTCAGCACGCTGGTAGCAAAATAAAAACCGTGGGGCGTGTCGATATCGGCGCTGCCCGTTCGTCGTATAGGCAGGGACAGGGCTTACAGCTTGTCCCGCCAACCCAATACCGATTTTGGAGACGCATCATGGCTACGCCCGCAACCACGCCCATTCCCACCGGCATGCACACGCTGACCGCGCACATCGTTTGCGAGGGCGCGTCCGACGCCATCGCCTTCTACAAAAAAGCCTTCGGCGCGGAAGAACTGGCGCGCCTGCCCGGGCCGGAAGGCAAGGTCATGCACGCGGCCATTCGTATCGGCGATTCGGTGCTGATGCTGATGGACGATTTTCCTCAGTGGGGCAGCCTGGGCCCGAAGGGGCTGAAGGGCTCGCCGGTGACGCTGCACCTGTACGTCAAGGACGTGGACGCCTCGTTCAAACAGGCGCTGGATGCCGGCGCCACGGTTGCGATGCCGGTGGCCGACATGTTCTGGGGCGACCGCTACGGCCAGGTGATCGACCCGTTCGGCCACCGCTGGTCGATTGCCACGCACCAATTCGATTACACGCCCGAAGAAATCCAGCAGAACATGGCCAAGATGGGCGAGATGTCAGGCTGCGGCAACGCCGACTGACCCGCTGAGCGCCCCGCCCTTCCTGGCAACGTCAGAATCCGCTTACTGCGAATACGGACCCAGGAAGTCCAGCTTGCCGATCTTCACGCCCGCGTGGCGCAGGATGTCGTAAGCGGTCGTCACGTGGAAGTAGAAGTTGGGCAGCGCGAAGGTCAGCAGGTAGGTGTCGCCTCGGAATTCCGGCTTGAAGTCGCCAAAGTTGACGACGATCTGTCGGTCTGCGGCGCCTTCCACCTGTTCGGCCGTCACGCTTTGCAGGTAGGCGATGGTGTTGGCGATGCGCTGCTGCAATTCTTCAAAGGTCTTTTCTTCGCCGGCAAACTTGGGCGCCTGACCTTGCGACAGGCGCTGCACCGCGAATTTGGCGGCGTCGCTGGCGCGTTGGATCTGACCCGACAGCGGGTACATATCGGGCGCCAGGCGGGCATTGACGAGTTCGGCGGGGTCGATGCCTTGAGCCTGGGCATGCGCGGCCGCCTTTTCAAGCAGCGATGCCAGCACGGTCATGCCCCGGATGAACACAGGCACGGAAGCCTGATAAACAGAAAGAGTCATGGCAGAAGTTCCAGTTGAGTCCTGGCTGGCGGCTGCGTCAATGCAGCGCCAACCGGGGATGCGGCGATGTTACCGCCGCGCAGGGCCGGCGCCATGATGCGAGGGGCCGACATATCCATTCCCAATCGGCGAACAATCGGTAGCGGGCTCGGGGCCGGGGTCGGGGCCGGGGTCGGGGTCGGCGTCAGTCTCCGGAGCCGGGTCCGCCCGCGCCCGCGCGCCGCAGTCCCTGGAAAAACCGCCACACCAACGCCGACGCATCCGGGCCGTTACGCGCGTGATATTTCACCGACGGATCGCCGCCGCTCCAGGCGTGTTCCAAGCGCGTGATCTCGCACAGGCGCAGCACCGTCTTGCGTCCCCGCATAAGGTCAACGCGGCGATACGCCTTCTCGGACCCCAAACCCAAGACACGCTCGACGGGCACGTCCTCGGGGCGCGGGTCGTTCAAGGCGCGAAACTGCTCGAACAATTGCTTGGCGTTGCGCGGGGCCACGGCCGGGTCCAACTGGCCGTGCAGGATCAGCGCGGGCATGCCCAGTTCGAACACGGCGGGGTCAGCCACGTCACGCACCAGCGACGGCAATGGCTTGAGCGAGCCGCGCCGCATGGTGCCGATGCCGGCGGCGGCGCTATGGGCGTCGCCCACTACCGGCCCGGAATGCATGGCCACGGCGGCGACCAACGACGGGTGCCGCAACGCCACCAGCGCCGCCATGCCCGCGCCTGCGGACAAGCCGGCCACATACACGCGTTCGGGGTCCAGCCCATGCCGCGCCACTTCCGATTGGATCAACGCCGCGATCAGGTCGGCCTCTGCGCCGCCATGGGCGTCATCGGGTTGGAACCAGCGCCAGCAGCGCTGCACCTGGCGCGTCATGGATTGCTGCGGGTACAGCACCATGAAGCCGCCGGCGTCTGCCCACTGGTTCATGCGCGTACCGCGCGCGAAAGCCAGTGCGGTCTGCCGGCAACCGTGCAGCATGACCACGACCGGCAGATGGCCCGGCGTGGCACCGGCCGGGGTGTACCGCGCAAACGTCAGCTGGCGGCCCTTGCCATCGGAAAATTGGCGGGTGCCTTCCCAGCGCCCGTTGCCCAACGATGGGGTCGCGGGCTGACGGGCGGCGGTGGCGGGGGATGCCGTCTTGGTCGCGGTTTTGCGTGGTGGGGTGGCGCGCTTTCTGGCGGGCTTGGGCGATGCCATGCGCAGCGCCGTGCGCTGTAGCTTGCTGATCTTCTTTGCGGCTTTGAAAAACAGATTGGAGAAACTGCGCGCCATTGGTAGGCCTCGGCCAGTAAACCTGCTTGAACCTTCCCCGGCCGGGCCGGGGCCGCCTGCCGCGCATGGCGCACAGGCCACCAGCGCGACGGCGATGGTCAGATCGGTAAGGATATCCGTTGCGTCCTGCGCGACTGCGCGAACGCGGGTGCGAGCCCAGAAAAAAGAACGTAGCCCACCTCTGCGGGCGGTAGAACTCAGTCAACCGGTGTCGGTAAAACAGCCGCAGGAAATGTATCACAGGGTAACCAGCGTTCCCACCCTTTTCTCCTGCGCGTGGCGGCGCCTCTTGCTGAAAATCAAGCGGCGCGCGTTTCCGCTGCGGTGGCGAGCCCCGTCCCGTTGAGCCCGCCGCGCAAAGCGCTTAAGGTGATGATCTTGCAACCCGCACCACGCATTCACCAGACGCACATGTTTCCCAACGACAGACCCCAGACCCTAGGCGAGGAAATCGCTAACACCATCAGCCACGGGATCGGCGCCGTTGGCGCTTTGGCCGCCGCGCCCATCTTGATTGTGGCCGCCGTACGCCAGGGCGACGCCGCCTTCATCGCGGCGGCGGCCGTGTTCGCGGCGTCGATGTGCCTGTTGTACCTGGCGTCCACCATCTATCACGCGCTGCCGCTGTGCCGCGCCAAACAGATTTTCAACGTGCTGGACCATTCGGCCATCTACCTGCTGATCGCCGGTACCTACACGCCGTTTGCCCTGGGCGCGCTGCGGGGGCCATGGGGCTGGACGCTGTTCGGCCTGGTCTGGGCCATGGCCTTGCTGGGCGTCGGCCTGAAAGCCAGCAAACGCTTGAACCGGCCGGCGCTGTCCACGGGGCTGTACCTGGCGATGGGCTGGCTGGTGGTCATCGCCATCAAGCCGCTGATCGAAAGCGTGCCCACGGGCGGGCTGGGATGGTTGGTGGCGGGCGGGCTGGCGTACACCGGCGGCGTCGTGTTCTTCGTGTTCGACAACCGTTGGCGCTACGGTCACTTCATCTGGCATCTGTTCGTGCTGGCGGGCACCGTGTGCCATTTCTTCGCGGTGCTCTGGTACGCGGCGTGACGGGCAGGCCACTACCCGCCGCGCAAGTATTCCGTGGGCGATTGGCCCAGCACGCGCCGGAACATCGTTGAAAACGCCGCGGGGCTTTGGTAGCCGAAGTCCAGTGCAATGGCGGTAACGGCGCCGCCCGCCGCCAGCCTTGCCAGCGCCAACACCACGCACGCGCGTTGCCGCCATTCTGAAAACGTCATGCCCGTTTGGCGGCGGAAATAGCGGCTGAAGGTGCGCGGGCTCATGTGCAGGCGCGCGGCCCATGCGTCCGGCGGCGTGCGCGCATCCGGCGCCGCGATAAAAGCGCGGCACAGCGGCGCCAGCTTTTTGTCGCGGGGTAGCGGAATGTGCAGCGGCAGCACCGGCGCACGGTCGATTTCATGCAGCAGCAAGACGGCCAGCGCGCCATCGCGCCCGTCCGGTGCATATGCGGCGGGCATGTCCACCGCTTCCAGCAACAACTGCCGCAGCAGCGGCGATACCTCGATTACCTCGCAGGCATTGCGCCCTGCCCGCGCCGCATCGGGCTCGATATACGCGCTACGCGTGCTGACCTCCAGCATGCGCACCTGATGCGTCACCCCGGCGGGGATCCACACCGCGCGCTGGGGCGGCACCACCCAGTTGCCGTCGCGCGTAGAGACCTGCATGACTCCGGTCGCCCCGTACAGCAGTTGCGCGCGCCGGTGCGAATGCGCGGGCAGCACATGGCCGGTCGGATAGTCATTGCCGATGGCAAGCACGGCGCGGTCCAGGTGATCGTGGTGATCAATGTGCGTATTGCGCATGGCGGGAGACGTAGGGTGGAAGTGCGGGGCGGGCGTGCGGGCCGGGAAATGTGCACCCCGGCACTCGGCTTGGCCGAAATGCAAACATTATTGTCCAAAGCACGAAAGCCGGCCACGTCGCTCTTCCGTATCGTGACGACATTCCTTCTTGGGACCGTCCGATGCTCTACCTGATCCTTGCTTTCTTTGGCTGCGCCAGCGGCGTCACCACCGTGCTGTTCGGCTTTGGCGGCGGCTTTGTCGTGGTGCCGGTGTTGTACGGCGTGTTGACCGCCGCGCACGGGGCGGACGACGCCATCGGCGCGTCGGCCATGCACATTGCAGTGGCCACCTCGACCTGCGTGATGGTCGTGAACGCCGTCGCCGCCACCCGCCGCCAGCAGCGCGCGGGTAACCTCGCGGGCGACCTCGTTCGGGCCTATATCCGGCCTCTGGCGGCGTATATCGCCGTGGGCGCCCTGGTGGGTGCGCTGGCCGCCACGCACGCCAGCGGCACGCTGGTGCGCTGGGCCTTTGTGGCCTACCTGGCGGCGACGATTCTGGACTGCCTGTTGCGCCAGGGGTTTTTGGCGCAAGCCGATGGCGCCGACGCGGTGCCGTTGAGCCGGGGCGTGATGGTTGGCGGCGGTGTGGTGATCGGTGTCGTCGCCACATTCCTGGGCGTGGGCGGGAGCGTGATGACGGTGCCCTTGCTGCGTCGGCGCGGCCTGCCGATGGCCAAGGCGGCGGCCATGGCCAACCCGTTGACGATACCCGTCGCCATTGTCGGCACCGTGGCCTACATGGCGGCGGCGCGCGATCTGCCCGCGCCGCTTGCGCCGTGGATCCTCGGCTATGTCGACCTGCTGGCCTTCGCCGTGCTGGCGCTGGGCGCGCTGCTGGGCATCCGATTGGCGGCGCCGTTGATTCCGCGCTTGCCCGACCGCCTGCATGCGCGCGTCTACATCGCGTTGCTGGTGTTGGTGATGCTAGCCATGCTGCTGATGTAACGGCGGCGTGTTCGCGAAGCCCGCATACCTGCGGAAACATCGCGGCCAGCAGCGACTACGAAACCACGCAAAACGTTTCCGGCGCGCTCCCCCGGCAGCCCTCCTGGCCGGCAGCCCGCCCTCGTGTCCTGCCGACACAGGAAAACACATCGCGAAACTTGTCCCATGGCGGTTGCGGTCGTCATCATGGTCGGACATTAACCGGAACACGGAGGTTTCATGCAGCGTTCCAAATACGCATTCCTATCCGCCGCCATCCTGTCGACGGCGCTGTCCGGTGCAGCGGCCATGGCCCAAAACGCCAGCCAGCCGCCCGCGCAACCGCAGATGGCCCCCGCCATTACGCAACCCACCGACCAGCAATTGCAGCGCTTTGCATCGGCATCGCAAAAGGTGTCGGGCGTGGTCGACGAATACCGCCCGAAGGTCGACGCCGCCAAAACGGATGACGCCAAGCAGAAGGTCGTGCAGGAAGCCGACGCCAAGATGGTGCAACTGGTACGCGCCGACGGCTTGACGGTGGAAGAATTCAACGGGATCGGCCAGGCCGTGCAGCAGAATCCGCAGCTCAAGCAGCGGGTGATGAGCATGAGCAAAGGCGCGCCCAAGTAAGGCAGCCGACTAGTCCAACAAAGTAGGGCAAGGCTGGACCGGGGATTGTCCGGCCTGCGCCACGCGTTCCCTGGGCGCGTGGCGCTTTTCATTGGCGCGCACCGTCAGCCGCGTCCCGCGGCGGGCGTCCCTTCACGCGCGCAAAGCAGTATCCTGGCAGCCGGTTTGCATTCGACCCCCTCTGCAAGGAGCACGGCATCTTGACCCCGGAAATCACCCTGTATGACCTGGCTGGCGCGGACGAGTCGCTGCGCTTCAGCCCGCACTGCTGGAAAACCCACATGGCGCTGGCGCACAAAGGGCTGACGGCCAAGACCGTGCCCTGGCGTTTCACCGAAAAGGAAGCCATCGATTTTTCCGGCCAGAAGCTGGTGCCCGTGCTGGTGCATGGTGACCACGTGGTCAGCGATTCATGGCGCATTGCGTGCTATCTGGAAGACACCTTCCCCGAGCGGCCCTCGCTGTTCAACGGCGCGGGCGGCCGCGCGGTCAGCCTGTTCGCGAATTCCTGGGCCGACACCACCTTGGTGCCCGTGCTGGCGCGCTTGCTGCTGCCGGCCATCCACGGGCTGATCCACGAGAAAGACAAGGACTATTTCCGCGCCTCGCGTGAAAAGCGCTTTGGCCGTCTGGAAGACCTGCCGGCGGGATACGACGGGCAGATCGGCGCGCTGCGGGCAGCGCTGCTGCCCTTGCGCCACACCCTGGCCCGGCAACCTTTTCTGTCCGGCGAGCAGCACGGCTATGCCGACTATGCGGTGTTCGGGATGTTCATGTGGGCACGCTGCACCAGCGCGCTGGTGCTGCTGGAGGCCGATGACCCGGTGTACGCCTGGCGCGAGCGGTTGCTGGACGCCTTCGATGGCCTGGCGCGCCGTGCGCCGGCCGTCGCCGGCTGATCGGGCTGGCTGATCGGGCCGGCTGATCGGTCGGGACGGTCGGGCCGGCATCTGCCGGCCACGATGATCCCCGACCGTTCGATCACGTCTTCAATCGATAGCCCGTCTTGAAGATCCAGCGCACGCCGATCAGGCAGGCCAGCAGGAACACCAGCGTCATGCCCACGCTGACGCCGACGCTGACGTCGGACACGCCGTAGAACGCCCAGCGAAAGCCGCTGACCAGATAGACCACCGGGTTGAACAACGTGGCCGTCTGCCAGAACGGCGGCAGCATCTTGATGGAATAAAAGGTACCGCCCAGGAACGTCAGCGGCGTGATGATCATCAGCGGAATGATTTGCAGCTTTTCGAACCCATCGGCCCACACGCCGATGATGAAGCCGAACAGGCTGAACGTCACTGCCGTCAACACCAGAAAGCCCAGCATCCAGATGGGGTGCGCGATGTCGAACGCCACGAACAGGCGCGCCGTGGCCAGCATGATCAGGCCCAGGATGATGGATTTGCTGGCGGCCGCCCCCACGTACCCCATGACGATTTCCACGTACGAGATGGGCGCCGAATGAATTTCGTAGATGGTGCCGGAAAAGCGCGGCATATAGATGCCGAAGGACGCGTTGGCGATGCTTTGCGTCAAGAGCGACAGCATGATCATGCCCGGCACGATGAAGGCGCCGTAGCTGACCCCGTCGATCTCGACCATGTGCGAACCGATGGCCGACCCGAACACCACGAAATACAGCGATGTCGAGATCACGGGCGACAGCACGCTTTGCATCAGCGTGCGCCAGGCGCGGGCCATTTCAAACAGGTAGATAGCGCGAATGGCGTAGAAGTTCATGATTGACCGTGTACCAGGCTGACAAAGATATCCTCAAGCGAGCTTTCCGATGAATTCAGGTCGGTGAATTCAATCTGGAGCCGGCTCAGGTCCTGCAGCAGTTGCGAAATCTGCCCGCCGCCCTGGTTGTCGTAGGTGTAGACCAGTTGATAGCCATCGGCGGACAGGTCCAGCTGATAGGCGTCCAGCGCCGTCGGGATGCCCGGCAGCGGCGCCGTCAACGTCAGCGTCAGCTGGCGTTTGCCCAGCTTGGCCATCAGCGCGTTCTTTTCTTCCACCAGAATGATCTCGCCCTTGCGGATCACGCCGATGCGGTCGGCCATTTCCTGGGCTTCTTCGATGTAGTGCGTGGTCAGAATGATGGTCACGCCGCTTTCACGCAGCCGCCGCACCATTTCCCACATGCCACGGCGCAGCTCCACGTCCACGCCCGCCGTGGGCTCGTCCAGGAACAGGATGGCCGGCTCGTGCGACAAGGCCTTGGCGATCATCACGCGGCGCTTCATGCCGCCGGACAAGGCCATGATGCGGCTGTCCTTCTTGTCCCACAGCGACAGGTCGCGCAATACCTTTTCGATATAGGCCGGGTTGGCCGGCTTGCCGAACAGACCCCGGCTGAAGGTGACCGTGTTCCAGACGCTTTCAAACGCGTCGGTGGAAATTTCCTGGGGCACCAGCCCGATCTTGGATCGCGCGGCGCGAAAGTCCGACACGATGTCATGGCCATCGGCCAGCACCCGCCCGTCGGACGGGTTGACGATGCCACAGATGATGCTGATCAGCGTCGTCTTGCCCGCGCCGTTAGGCCCGAGCAAGGCGAAGATCTCGCCGCGCTGGATTTCCAGGTTGACGCCCTTGAGCGCCTGGAATCCCGAGGCGTATCGCTTGGATAAACCTTGAACTGATATAACCGGCTGCACACGAGCCCCCAACGTGATCGATAGCCGGGGATTTTACTCGTTACCCCCGCGCCGCTTGGTCGACGTGGTGGAACGCTGTGTTTGGCCGGCGGCAACGGGCAGTGCCCGCCGCCGCGCGCGATGACCGCGCGGCCGGCCCTGCCGCCTTCCCAAGCCTGGCCCTACCGCCCCCAGCGCAACACCAGCGGCTCCAGCCGACGCGCTGTTTCCAGCAGGCCCTGGCGCACTTCGTCGCGCATGGGTGGGAAGGGATGCCGGGGCGCGTCGCAATCGATCACCCCGCCCGCCTTCATCAGCGCCTTGGCCGTCAGGATGCCGCCCTGGCGGTTTTCGTAGTTGATCAGCGGCAGCCAGCGCTCGTACAGCCGGTAGGCCTCGTCCCGCCGGCCATCCCGGTGCGCCTCGATGATGGGGCGGATGCCGTCGGCAAAGCCGCCGCCCGTCATCGAGCCCGTGGCGCCCGCGTCCAGGTCCGGCAGCAGCGTGATGGCTTCTTCGCCATCCCAGGGGCCTTCCACCGCCGCGCCGCCCAGCGCAATCAGGTCGCGCAGCTTCGAGGCCGCGCCCGCCGTTTCGATCTTGAAGTACGACACCTGTTCGATTTCCCGGGCCATCCTGGCCAGCAGCGCGGCGGACAGCGGTGTGCCCGCGACCGGCGCGTCCTGGATCATGATGGGTATGTCCACCGCGTCGGACACCTGCTGGAAAAACCCTTCGATTTGCGCCTCGGGAACCCGGATCGTGGCGCCGTGATACGGCGGCATGATCATCAGCATGGCCGCGCCCTGCTCTTGCGCCCGGCGGCTGCGCGCCGCGCACACGCGCGAGCCGAAGTGTGTGGTTGTGACGATCACCGGCACGCGGCCCGCCACGTGTTCAAGCAGGGTTCGTGTCAGCACCTCGCGTTCGTCGTCCGACAACACGAACTGCTCCGAGAAATTGGCCAGGATGCACAGGCCGTCCACGCCGGAATCGATCATGAAATCCACCGCGCGCTTCTGGCTGGGCAAGTCCAGCTCACCCGATTCCGTGAACGTGGTGGGCACTACCGGGAAGATGCCGCGATAGCGCGGCGCCTGGAATGTCGGAGTCATGGCGGCCTACTCGATGATGTTGAAATCGTTGAGGTATTCGGTTTTCAAGGTCAGCCCCAGGCCCGGCTTGTTGTCGTCCAGGTCGATGAAGCCTTCCTTGGCGACGGGCTCGCCGTCGAAGATGTAGTAGAACAGTTCATTGCCGACTTCCACATCAAACATCGGGAAGTACTCGCTCATGGGCGAGGCCAGCGTGCTCATCGTCAGGTGATAGTTGTGCATCTGGCCGGCGTGCGGAATGACCGGCACGCTATACGCTTCGCACAGCGCATTGATCTTGTGCGCCGCCGTGATGCCGCCCACGCGGTTGGTGTCGTACTGCACCACCGACACCGCCTTCCTGTCCAGCAACTGCTTGAACCCGTACAGCGAAAATTCGTGCTCACCGCCCGAGATCGGAATTGAGCTCAGCCGATTCAGTTCGGCGTAGCCGTCGATATCGTCGGCAATGACGGGCTCTTCCAGCCAGCGCGGTTCGAATTTTTCAAGCTTGGGCAGGATGCGCTTGGCGTATTCCAGCGTCCAGCCCATATAGCATTCCAGCATCAGGTCGGTGTCGTAGCCAATCACTTCACGAATGGCTTGAACCGACTTCAGGTTTTCAACCACGCCCTTTTGCAAGTGCGCCGGGCCGTAGCCAAAACGCATCTTGAAGGCTGTGAACCCCTGGTCCAGATAGGTCTGCGCTTCGTCTTGCATCGCTTTCAGATCGGTGCGGTACAGCTTGGAGTAATAGACCGGAATCTTCTCCTTGGTACGCCCGCCCAGCAGCTTGAACACGGGCTTGCCCACGGACTTGCCCAGGATGTCCCAGATGGCCAGGTCCACGCCCGAAATCGCCGCCATCGTCACGCCCTTGCGACCCCACGCGTGCGTGGCGCGGTACATGCGCTGCCACAGAAATTCATAGTCCCAGGGGTCTTGTCCCACCACCAGCGGCGCCAGGTACTGGTCGATGATGGCCTTGGCCACGCGCGGCGCCAGCGCCACGTTGCCCAGCCCGACGATGCCATCGTCCGTTTCCACTTCCACCACTGTCCAGCCGTGAAAGCGGAAGGTGCTCATGGTTTCTTCGCGCGATGGCACCAGGTCCATGGCGTTAGAGCAGAAGTTGCCTTGCGGAGGCACGGTCTTGCCGGTCCATTCGAAAACGCGGGCGCGGACGGATTTGATTTTCATGGTGTGTTCCTGTTCAAACTAGAGAAGCTCGGTGCGACGCGCCCATGGACGCGCCCATGCGGCACGCAATCAAAAATGCCTGCCAGGTGGCGTCCACGTTGGCGCGGCCCTGGCCGGCGATGTCGTACGCGGTGCCGTGCGCGGGCGTGGTGATGGGAATGGGCAGGCCACCCTGCACGGTGACCCCGCGCGAAAATCCCAGCAGCTTGATCGCGATCTGCCCCTGGTCGTGGTACATCGTGACAATCGCCTGGAACTCGCCCGCCTGCGCCTTCAGGAAAATCGTGTCGGCGGGAAACGGTCCGGCAATGGGCAGGCCTTCCTGGTTCAACTGCCGCACGGCGGGTTCGATGATGTCGATTTCTTCGCGCCCGCACGTGCCGCCGTCGCCGCCGTGGGGGTTGAACGCCGCGACCGCCACGCGCGGCTGGGCGATGCCGTTGGCCTGCAACGACCGGTAGATCAGGCGCGTTGCGGCCTTGATGCGGTCCACGCTTAACGCGGCGGCGGCGTCCTTTAACGGAATGTGCGACGACACGCGCGACGTCCACAAGTCGCCCAACGTATTGAATTCACAGAAGGTGCCGGTCACGCCCAGGTACTGCGCAAAGTGATGCAGTTCGTCGTCGTGCTTCAAGCCGCCCTGCTTCATGGCGAACTTGTTCAAGGGCGCAAAGCAGATGGCGTCGATATGCCCGTCGCGCGCCGCGTCCATGCAGGCGTTCAGCACGTGCAATACCGACGCGCCGCCCGCCGCACCGGCCTGCCCCACCGTCACCTGCTCGGGGCGCACGGTGTCCATGGCCAGCCACGCGGGCCGGCTTGTGTCGGCGCGGGTCCGCACTGCCGCCATGCTGGTCACCGCTTCGGTGGGCACGTCCACGCCGGCCACGCGCAGGCCTTCGCGCCACAACCAGGCATCGCCCACCAGCACGATGTTGGCGCGTTGGCAGGCCTCGGCTTGCGCCAGCAAGCGCGCGATCAGTTCGGCGCCGATGCCGGCCGGGTCACCCAGCGTCAAGGCCACCACGGGTTTTTGCTGCATATCGATCCTTTGCTGCGCGTGCATACAAGCCTCACTCCACAGAAATGTGGTTCTTTTTGATGATGCCGGCGTAGCGCTGGTTTTCGGCGTTGTGGAACTGCGCGAACTGCGCCTGGCTCATCGGGGTGATGTCCGCGCCAATCGCCAACAGCCGGGCCTGTGTTTCGGGCATGGCCAAAATGCGGTTCACGTCGTCGTGGATGCGTGTCTGGATGGCCGCCGGCGTGGCGGTGGGCATGTAGATGCCGTACCAGGCGCTCATTTCGACGCCGGGCACGCCGGCTTCGGCCATCGTCGGCACGTCGGGGAGCTGCGGGTTGCGCCGCGCGCTCAGCACGGCCAGCGCGCGCACCTTGCCGCTCTTGATATGAGGGATGACCGACGACGCGGTTTCGAAAGCGATCTGCACCTGTCCGCCCATCAGGCCCACCATGGCCGGCCCGCTGCCGCGATACGGAATGTGCGTCATCTGCACGCCCGTGGCGTCCTTGAACAGCTCGGCCGCAATGTGCTGCGTGCTGCCCGAGCCGCTGCTGGCAAAGTTCAATTCGCCCGGGCGACGCTTCAGCAGCGCAATCAACGCCTGCACCGAGTCGGCCGGCACCTGGTTGTTGACCACCAGGACGTTCGGCACCGCGCCCACGAAGACCACGGGCGTCAGGTCGCGGTCGTTGTCGTAGGCCAGCTTCAGCAGATGCGGGGCAATGGCGTGGGCGGTGGACACGCCCATCACCATCGTGTGGTTGTCGGCGGACTTGGAAGCCAGATCGGCGGCCAGCGTGTTGGATGCGCCGGGCTTGTTTTCGACGACGACGGTCTGGCCCAGCATGGGCCCCAAGCGGTCGGCCACGGCGCGCGCCATGGCGTCCGTGCCACCGCCGGGAGCGGAGCCCACCAGCAGGCGCAGCGGCTTGGCCGGCCAGTCGGCGCGCGGCGTCTGGGCAGACGCCGATGCCGACAGGCACAGCGCACCGGCGGCCATTGCGGCCATCGCCCCCAATAGGCGGATCTTCATGGTTGTCTCCTTGCTGTTTCTTCGCCGCATGGGCGAGTTGTTGTGCAGTCATCTTAGAAACAACGCCTGTTTCCGTAAAATGAAACTTTTGCACCAACCGTTCACCTCAGGCGATCAATCATGGAACGCAACTTGAATGTCCCCGCCCTGCTGTCACGGCTGCGGATGCGGCAGATCGTTCTGCTGCTGGCTATCGACGAACGCGGCACGCTGCGCGCGGCGGCGGCGCAGCTGAACATGACGCAGTCGGCCGCCAGCAAAATGCTGCACGAACTGGAATTGGCGCTGGGGCAGCCTCTGTTTGAACGAGTGGGTCGCGGGCTGGCGCTGACGCCCGCCGGCGTATGCGTGATGGGTTACTTTCGCGGCATGCGCGGCACCATGTCGTCGCTAGCGCGCGAGCTGGACGAATTGCGGTTGGGCAGCGCGGGCAAGCTTTTCATCGGCAGCATCATGGCGGCCTCGCCGGGCCATCTGACCGATGCCTTGCTGCGCCTGAAGCAGACCTATCCGCTGCTGGCCGTGGAAATTGCCACGGGCACCAGCGACCTGCTGATCGCGCAGCTGAACGAAGGCAAGCTGGATGTGGTGATCGGCCGCATGCTGACCCTATCGGACCGCAACTACGTGTTCCGGCCTATCGGCGACGAGGCGCTGTCGGTGATCGCGGCGGTGGATCATCCGCTGGCCGCGCAAAAGCGCCTGGCCTTTGACGCCATGCTGGCGTATCCCTGGATCTTGCAGCCGCACGGCAGCCCGATGCGCGACGTGATCGAGCAGGAATTCCGCTCGCATAACGTGGCGACGCCGCCTGGCCTGATCGAGTCCGCGTCCATTTTGACCACCACCAACCTGGCGATGAAGTCGCACATGCTGGGCGTGATTCCGGAATCGGTGGCCAGCCGGTATGCGGCGCACGGGTTGCTGGCCATTCTGCCCTACCAGATCCGCCAGTCGCTGACCGAGTTCGGCAGCATCGTCCCGCGTGACCGCCCATTAAGCGCGGCGGGCCAGCATTTTGTGGACCTGCTGCACGATATTCAACGATGATGCCCGCGTGTTAGGCGAATTCTGCCCTTCCAGGGAAGTACAATCGCCGATTGCGCCACGCGCGCGTTTTTGTCCGAGGTTTTCTCCGTGAGCGCCCTGCCCGCCTGTCCTGAATGCCAATCCGAATACACCTACGAAGACGGCGGCAACTACATCTGCCCGGAGTGCGCGCATGAATGGTCCTCTGCGGCTGGCGATGACACCGCCGCCGCCGACGAAGCCCGCGTCTACCGCGATTCCGCCGGCAACGTGCTGCAAGACGGCGACACCATCACCGTCATCAAGGACCTGAAGCTCAAGGGCTCGGGCGGCGTGGTCAAGATGGGCACCAAGGTCAAGGGCATCCGCCTGGTCGATAGCGACCACGACATCGATTGCAAGATCGATGGCTTTGGCCAGATGAGCCTGAAGTCGGAATTCGTGAAGAAGGTCTAGCGTCCGGTTGCGCCTGTCGCACTGCCCCCCGCACGGCGCGGGGCAGCGTTCTGTCAAAGGTCGTCGTCTTCAACCGGCTTGGGCATCAGGTAGGCGGTCAGCAGGCTGGATAGCCCTGCCATCACCCACAGCACGAAGAACGACACCGTATAAAAGCCCACGCGGCCGGTGGGCACGTGCCCGAAGATGGCCACGTCCAGCGGGTCGATCAGCGCGAAGAT
Source organism: Achromobacter semiaridum (assembly GCF_053543755.1). Taxonomy (NCBI): domain Bacteria; kingdom Pseudomonadati; phylum Pseudomonadota; class Betaproteobacteria; order Burkholderiales; family Alcaligenaceae; genus Achromobacter; species Achromobacter semiaridum. The sequence goes on from NZ_JBLVOL010000015.1 coordinate 28,238, forward strand.
CAACGCGCTGCCCATCGCCGCCGCCAGGAACGACGGCCACAAAATCCACATCAATGAACGCAGGCCCATCTGTGCTCTCCCTGCTTAAGGGTTGGCTTGCGCGGCGCGTGCGCCTTCGCTTGCCCGGGGTGCGACCTGTTCGATCACCAGGCCGCGCTTGACCACGCCGTCCTGGATAGGCTCGTGGGTGAAGTTGCTGTAGGCAAAGTAGATGGTGATGAAGCATCCGATCATGGCCGCGAACGGGCCGGCCATCAGGATCCACGGCCAGGGCTCGCGATACCAGGGCTTGGGCGTGGGCAGGGTTGAGGCGGTTGTCATGGAAAGTCCTTGAAGCGGGCGAATCGGGCTTAATCGGGTACGTAGAAACTGGCGGCTTCGTCGGTCTCGATGGACCGGTTTTCGCCGTCGTGGCCACGCGCGCGCAGCGTGATGGGATGGGCGCCCGGCTCTACGCCGGCGGGCGCGCGGATCACCATGGGCACCAGCTTGTTGGCGGCCGGCTCAACGTCAACCATGTCCGACCCCTGGCGCCCGGCCATGACTTGCAGGCCCGGCATGCCGTCCGCCGACAGCCGCAGCCGCATGGCGGTGTCCGACGTGTTGATGATTTGCAGGCGGTAGACGTTTTCAATCTGCCCGCCGGCCACTTCGCGGCCCAACGCGCCCCGGTCACGAATGACGTCCACGCGCAAGGGGTTGCGCATGGCCAGCGACGCCACAAAGGCCACGGCCAGTATCAGGATCAGCGTGCCGTAGATCAGTACGCGTGGGCGCAGCAGATGCGAGCGCGCGCTTTTGGCGCTAAGACCGTCCTGCATGGCGCGGTCGGACGTATAGCGGATCAGGCCGGGTTCGTACTGCATCTTGTCCATGACCTGCTCGCAGGCGTCGATACAGGCGCCGCAGCCGATGCACATGTATTGCAGGCCGTCGCGAATGTCGATGCCGGTGGGGCACACTTGCACGCACAGGCTGCAATCAACGCAGTCGCCCAGGCCGGCCGCCTTGTGGTCCACCTTGCGCGAGCGCCCGCCACGCGGGTCGCCCCGGCGCTTGTCGTAAGTGACGACAAACGTGTCCGGGTCCACCATGACGCTTTGGAAGCGGGCGTAGGGGCACATGTACTTGCAGACGGATTCGCGCATGAAGCCGGCGTTGCCCCAGGTGGCAAAGCCATAGAACAACATCCAGAACCATTGCCAGGGGCCCAGTTGCAGCGTGAACAGTTCGTGGCCCAGTTCGCGGATCGGCGCGAAATAGCCGATGAAGGTCGATCCCGTCCACCAGGCCAGTGCGATCCACAGCACGTGCTTGGTGATTTTCACGCGTGCCTTGTGCAGGCTCCACGGCGCTTCATCAAGGCGGATGCGCGCGATGCGGTCGCCTTCGACCTTGCGCTCGATCCACATGAAGATTTCGGTGTAGACGGTTTGCGGACAGGCATAGCCGCAGAACAGCCGGCCCGCGACGGCGGTGAACAGGAACAGCGCCAGCGCCGAGATGACCAGCAGCACGGCCAGGTACACGACGTCTTGCGGCCACAACACCAGGCCGAACAGATAGAACTTGCGCGCGCCCAGATCGAACAGCACGGCTTGCCGCCCGTTCCATTGCAGCCAGGGCAAGCCGTAGAAGATCAGCTGCGTGATGAACACAAACGCGATGCGCCAGCGGGCAAAGCTGCCGCTGACGGATCGCGGATAGATCTTGCTGCGCACGCCCGCCAGCGTCTGCTCCAGGGTTTCGGCCCCGGGACGAGGCGGACGCGTGTGCGGGCGCCAGGGCGGCGGGTCGCCGCCAGGCTGCGTGCCGACGCTTGCGGTTGACCCTTCATCCATCTGCTGCTCCGTACTGTATGTCCAATGATGTGAAGGGCCGCCGGGCGTCCCTTCACCTATGCGCCGCCGGCCGCGTTACTTGACCGCCGTGGTGCCACCGACCGCCGCGGTGCCGACCGCCGCGGTGCCGACCGCCGCGGTATCGACCGCCGCGGTGCCGACCGCCGCGGTATCGACCGCTGCCTGCGCGCCCGCTTCCGGCTTGTTCGACAAGCCCCACACCCACGCCGTCAACACCTTGATCTGCTCGGGGTTCAGGATGTGTTCGTGCGCCGGCATGCGGTTGTCGCGGCCGTCCAGGATGGTCTTGACGATGGACGCTTCCGACGAGCCGTACAGCCACACGTCGTCCGTCAGGTTGGGCGCGCCCACCAGCTGGTTGCCCTTGCCGTCCACACCGTGACAGGCGACGCAGAAGTTGCCGAACTCGCGCTTGCCGCGAAACACCCGCACCGGGTCCGCTGTCAGCCCCGACAAGGACCGCACGTACTGCGCGATGTCGCCGGCCGTCTTCGCATCGATGGCAGCCTTCCACGGCGGCATCACGCCATGGCGCCCTTCCTTGATGGTCTTCATGATGGTTTCGGGCGAACCACCGTGCAGCCAATCACCGTCAGTCAGGTTGGGAAAGCTGGGGCCGCCCTTGGCGTCCGAGCCATGGCACTGCGCGCAGTTGTTCAGGAACAGGCGCTGGCCGATTTCACGGGCGCCCGTGTCCTGCGCGATCTGCGGCACGGTCATCGTTTCGAAACGCGCGTAGATGGGGCGCACGGCCTCGGCCATCTTGGCCTGCTGGCGCGCCACTTCCTCAGTGCTGCTGTAGCCCAGCTGGCCCTTGTACGAACCCAGGCCCGGCATGAAGAACAGATAGCCCAGCGCGAACAGGCACGCCAGCAGGTACATCCACGTCCACCACGTGGGAACGGGATTGTTCAGCTCGGTCAGGTCGCCGTCCCAGACGTGGCCGGTGTCTTCCACCTGCCCGGCGGCCGGCTTGGCGCCCAGCCAGCGGCGCTGCGTGTACAGCAGCCACACGCACCAGACCACGCCGCCCACGGCAACGACCGAAATGAAAATGCCCCAGAAGCCATTGACGAAATCGCTCATGACCGATTCGCTCCATCTTGTTGTGCCTGTCCGAATTCATCGGGCAGTGCGAACGGCAACAGGGCCGATTCGCGGTTGGCGCTCTGGCGCCCGCGCGAGCAGGCCCACCAGACGATGCCGAAAAAGGTCGCCATGGAAATGGCGGTAATGATTGCGCTCAGATAGGCCACCACGATCAGCCTCCCGTGGCCGCTTGCGCGGCGGGTTGTACGGCGGACGGCGCGGAAGGTTGCACGGCCAGCTGCGCAGCGGGCGCGGCCGCCTTCCTGGCCGCTTCGGCCGCCTTGGCCTCTTCGGCCTGCTTGGCGCGGCGCACGCCCACGCCCAGGCTTTGCAGGTAATCGACCAGCGCGTCTTCTTCCGTCTTGCCCTCGATGGCCTTGGGCGCGCCCGCGATCTGCTCGTCCGTATAAGGCACGCCCAGCTTACGCAGGGCAAGCATGCGTTCGGATACGTTCTGGCCCGTGATCACTGTCTTTTGCAGCCACGGATACGCGGGCATGTTCGATTCCGGCACCACCTTGCGCGGGTCGCGCAAGTGGATGCGGTGCCAGTCATCGGAGTAGCGTTCGCCCACGCGCGCCAGGTCGGGGCCGGTACGCTTGGAGCCCCACAGGAACGGGTGATCGAAGACCGATTCGGCGGCCGTCGAATACGAACCGTAGCGCTGCACCTCGGCGGCCAGCACGCGCACTTGTTGCGAGTGGCAGCCCACGCAGCCTTCACGGATGTACACGTCGCGGCCCATCAGCCGCAGCGGGCTGTAGGGTTCAACGCCCGCCACCGGCTGCGTCGTGCTGTGCTGAAAGAACAGCGGAATGATCTGCACCAGGCCCGCGAAGGACACCACCAGGATGCTGGCGATGATCATCCAGCCGATGTTCTTCTCAAGCGTCTGGTGAGAAAAGAAGCCAGTTTTTTTGTTGGCCATGATGTCCTCGTCAAACAGTGGCCGGCACGGCGGGCGCGGCGGGAGCGGCGACCGACGGGCGAGCGGCATGGGGGTCGTCAAGCGGAATGGCGGGGTTGACCGGCTGCGCGCCGCGCACCGTCTTCCACACGTTCCAGGCCATCACGAACACCCCCGACAGGAACAACGTGCCACCCAGCAAGCGGATCAGGTAGTACGGGACCCGCGTCTTCAGCTCTTCGACAAAGCTGTAGACCAGCGTGCCGTCGGAGGCCGTGTCGCGCCACATCAGGCCCTGCTGCACTCCGGCGATCCACATCGCGGCGATGTACAGCACCACGCCGATGGTGGCGATCCAGAAGTGCAGTTCGATGGCTTTCACGCTGTACATCTTTTCGCGGCCGTACAGGCGCGGGATCAGGTAGTAGAGCGAGCCGAAGGAAATCATCGCCACCCAGCCCAGCGCGCCCGAGTGCACGTGGCCGATGGTCCAGTCCGTGTAGTGCGACAGCGCGTTGACGGTGCGGATCGACATCATCGACCCTTCAAACGTGGACATGCCGTAGAACGACAGCGCGGTGACCATGAACTTCAGGATCGGGTCGGTGCGCAGCTTGTACCAGGCGCCTTGCAGCGTCATGATGCCGTTGATCATCCCGCCCCATGACGGCGCCAGCAGGATCAGCGAAAACGTCATGCCCAGCGATTGCGTCCAGTCAGGCAGCGACGTGTACAGCAAGTGGTGCGGACCCGCCCACATGTACGTGAACGCCAGCGCCCAGAAGTGGACGATGGACAGGCGATAGGAATAGATCGGGCGGCCGGCCTGCTTGGGCACGAAGTAATACATCATGCCCAGGAAGCTGGTGGTCAGGAAAAAGCCCACCGCGTTATGGCCGTACCACCACTGCACCATGGCGTCCTGCACGCCGGCGTACGCCGAGTACGACTTCCACATCGACACCGGCATTTCGATGTTGTTGAAGATATGCAGGATGGCGATGGTCAGGATGTACGAGCCGAAGAACCAGTTGGCCACGTAGATGTGCTTGGACCGGCGCTTGATGATGGTGCCGAAGAACACGATGGCGTAGGCCACCCAGACCAAGGTGATCAGGATGTCGATGGGCCATTCCAGTTCGGCGTATTCCTTGCTGCTGGTGAACCCCATCGGCAAGGTGATCGCGGCGGCGACGATGACGATCTGCCAGCCCCAGAACGTGAAGGCGGCCAGCTTGTCGCAGAACAAGCGCGCCTGACAGGTGCGCTGGACAACGTAGTACGACGTCGTGAACAGTGCGCTGCCGCCAAAGGCGAAGATCACCGCGTTGGTGTGCAGCGGGCGCAGGCGGCCGTAGCTGAGCCATGCGGTGTCGAAATTCAACTGCGGCCAAATCAGCTGCGCGGCGATAAATACGCCCACAGCCATGCCGACTATGCCCCAAACCACCGTCATGAGCGCGAACTGCCTCACGATCTTGTAGTTGAAGGTATCGGCCTTGCTTGCGATTGCGGGGCAATCGTTCATCACCCTTCCCCTAAAGTAACAAATAGCTCCAGGCTTGAATGATGGGACTAGGCACACAAGTCGACGTTGATATGGATCAAGCACACAACGGCCAGACGGGGAACGCGGCAATGCCGCAACGGACTCAGGCGCGCGGCTTCAAGCGCGGCGTCAATGGCGGCGCGCGCGGGCGCTCAGGCGCCGGAAAACCGTGGTGTCGGGAATGGGTTGGCGGGGTTTGCGCTTAGCCGCGCGAGCCGCGCCCGCTGTCGTCGTCGCGCAGGATCGCCGTGCCGGCGTTGTCGGTATCGTCGTACTGGCCGTTGAACACGGCCCACCATAGCGATACGCCGATGGCCAGCACGAAAAGCAACGACAAGGGCAGCAGCAGATAGAGGATGGTCATGGCGCGGCTTCCAGCGCGCCGACCGGTGCGCTGCCAACCGACCAGTCGCGGCGGCACAGGCGCCACGAGTTATAGGCCACGGCCAGGGACGACACCAGCATCGTGATGGCGGCCAGCCAGGGTTGCACCCAGCCCAGCAACGCCAGCGGCGTCATCAGCAAATGCCAGATCAACGAGCCGTACAGGTTCTGGCGGGCTTTCTCGCGTGCCCGGCGCAGCAGCGCGTCCAGCGCGGCGTCGGACATGGAGGGGTGCGCGGCCAATGCCGAATGCGCGGACGCCATCGCGGTGGGCACCGCCATCGACATGGCGCAGGGGCAGCTCATGACCAGCAGCGCCACCATCACGGGCAGGCTGTGGGCGGGGTCGAGGGCCGCCCCCCCG
>NZ_JBLVOL010000015.1:34412-41366 GCF_053543755.1 Achromobacter semiaridum
GCCCAGCCGATGGCGGCGGCCAGCGCCAGCACCACCTGCGCCAACACGAAGCGCGATGCCAGCCGATCGGCGCGCGCGCCCAATTCCAGCCGTTGGGTTTCCACGCGCTGATGCCGCAGGCCACCGGCCGCGTCGCCAAAGGACTGGCGGGCGCACAGTTCCAGGTAGCGCGCGGTCAGCAGAAACGCCACGAACATCGTGACCGAATCGAAATAGACTTCGCCGCGCCCGGTCCAGGTGGCGTGGACGCTGGGAACGAATGCGGCCACGATGCCCAGCGCAACGGGCACGTCCATGCCCGCGCGGCCATGGCGCAGGTTGTCGCCGGCATGGCGCCAGATGGGCCAGGCCGAATACAGCACCACGGGAATGGTCAGGGCGAAGCTGGCCCAATTCATCAGCACGATGGCCCAGTCCAGCGTTTCCAGCGCGTCGGCGGGCATGCTGTCATGCCGCAGGTAACCGGGCCACGCAAACATCATGACCTGCATCATGGCGAGCCACGCCAGGGACAGGCGCACCAAGGCGTGGCGGCGTTGCTGGCGGTCGGCGTCGGACAGGGACACCGGGACGGCGAAAATCGATTTTGCTCGCATGCGCCGATGGTAACCAGCGGCGCAGGCCGGCACCTTGATCTGGATCAAGGCGGGATTTCGGGCATCTTAGCTATCGCAATGCTCCGCGCTTTTTCAGGTCGGCCACCAGCTCGGCGGAGATTCCCGCTTCGGCCAGCACCTCTTCGCTGTGTTCGCCAAACGCGGGCGCGGCGCGCGGCGTGTCCGCTTGGCTGCGGCCGAACTTGATCGCCTGCGCGAAGCCCCGGTAGCTGCCGACGACCGGGTGCGCAAATGTGGAAATCATGTTCTCGGCCTGTACCTGCGGAAAATCGAACATGTCTTCAACGCCACGCGCGGCGGCGCAAGGCACCTCTTCGCCAAACCACGCTTCCCACTCCAGGGCGCTGCGCGCGCGCAGCGCTTCGTGCAGGCGCGGCACAATCTCGTCGCGATGTTCGGCACGCTTGCGCACCGAGTCGTAACGCGGATTCGCAGCCAGGTCCGCCAGCCCCGTCTTCTCGCACAGCGCCTGCCAGAAGTGCGGCGTGTTGGCAGAGATATACAGATAGCCGCCGCCCGTGGGGTGCAGGCCGGTGATGCCGCCCGAACGCATGTCGCGCCCGATCTCGCGCGGTTCGCCCTCGGCCCAGACCAGCCGCGCCGATTGCAGCGCCAGCGCGCTGCGCAGCAAGGACACGCCCACGAACTGCCCGCGACCGCTGCGTTCGCGTTCATACAGCGCCGATGCCACGCCCGCGGCCACCATGGACGACGCGTAGTAGTCCACCACCGAGCCGTACAGGATCTCGGGCGGGCCTTCCGCCTTGCCCTGCAACGCGCACATGCCCGTCATGGTTTGCAGCACCTGGTCGTAGCCCGCCTTGTCCTTGAGCGGCCCCGTTTCGCCATAGCCGGTGACGGCGCAATAGATCAGCCTGGGGTTCACCTCGGCCAGCTGCTCGTAGGCAATGCCCAGGCGCGCCGGCACGCTGGGCCGGAAGTTGTGCACCAGCACGTCGGCCTGGCGCGCCAGGTCGTGCAGCACGGCCAACGCCTCGGGTTGCTTCAGATCCAGCACCAGCCCGCGCTTGCCCCGGTTCACGCCCAGGAAGGCGCGGCTTTCGCTGTCCAGCGTGGACGGATACTTGCGCAGGTTGTCGCCGGTGGGCGGTTCCACCTTGATGACATCCGCGCCCTGATCCGCCAGCAGCGTGCAGCCATACGGCCCGGCGATATAGGCGCTTAAGTCCAACACGCGTACGCCCGCCAGCGGGCCACCGGTAGAAGTGTGTTCGGTCGCCATCATTGCTGTTGCTCCGTGCCGTCCAGCCCCAAGGCCTGGGCCGAACGCAGTATCGCCTCGGCGCGGCGCAGGAATGGGCCGTCGATCATTCGGCCATCCACCACAAACGCGGCGACGCCCTTCTCGGTTGCCTCGCGGGCGGCTTGCACCACGCGCGTAGCGTGGGCGATTTCTTCATCCGAGGGGCGGAAGGCCGCGTTGACCAGCGGCACTTGCCGGGGATGGATGCAGCTTTTGCCCAGATAGCCCAGGCTGCGCGCCAGCTCGGCTTCGGCGCGAAAGCCCGCTTCGTCTTCGATATTGGCAAAGGCCGAGTCATAGGCAAACACGCCGGCCTCGGCCGCCGCCATGCGCAGCGCAAACATCGCCTGCTGCACAGCGACGTTCTGGCGGCGGCTGATGCCGGCGGGTTCGAACAGGTCGCCCAGCCCCAGCTGCAAGCCGGCCACCGACGGATGCGCGGCCGCCAGGGTGGCCGCCAGCCGCAAGGCACGCGGCGATTCAATGTTCAGCAGCAAGCCCACCGGCTCGGTCACGCCATTGGCGGCGCGCGCCTGTTCGATGGCGCTGGCCGCCGCCACCACGTCGGCCTCGCTTTCCGCCTTGGGCAGGTTCACCAGATGCAAGCCGGGCCGCACCACTGCCTGCACGTCCGCATGAAAGTGCCCGCTGTCCAAGGCGTTCACGCGCACGATCAGCGTCTTGCCCGACGCGGCCGTCCGCGGGTCGGCCAGCATGCGGACCAGATGCTCGCGCGCCTCGGCCTTGCGCGACGGCGCCACGGCGTCCTCCAGGTCGAACGACAACGCGTCCGCGGGGCCGCTCAATGCCTTGGCGAATAACTCGGGACGGGAACCTGGAACGAACAGTTTGCTTCTCATGCTTGCGCTCTTGTGACGGAGGTTGAATCGGGGTCGTGCTTATTGGATGGATATGTTCCGGTCGCGCGCCACCTGCTTCCACTTGGCGGCGTCGGCCTGTACCAGATCGGCAAACTGCGGCACGGTCAGCGCCGCCGGCACGGCGCTTTCCTCGGCGAACATGGCGCGCATCTTGTCGTCGTTGACGATGGCGCGGATCTCGGCGTTCAGCTTGTCGACCAGTGGCGCGGGGGTGCCGGCCGGGGCCAGCACGCCCCACCACAATTCCACCGAGTAGCCGGGCTGGCCTTCACCGATGGTGGGCAGGTCGGGATAGAACTGCGACCGCTTGGGCGACGTGACGGCCAGCACGCGCAGCTTGCCGCCCTTGAGCAGCGATGCCGTGGACGCGAAGCTGCCGATCACGAAATCGACGCGGCCGCCTGCCAGGTCGTTCAGCGCGTGCGACATGCCCTTGTAGGGCACATGCGTGAACGCCGTCTTCTCGCCCCCGGCCAGGATTTCGCTGGCCATCTGGTTGACCGAGCCCAGCCCGGCGCTGCCATAGGTCAGCTTGCCCGGCTCTTTGCGGCCGGCCGCCAACAGGTCGGCCATGGATTGGTAGGGGGAATCCTTGCCCACCACCAAGGCCATCGGGCTGCGCGCCAGCATGGCCACGGGCGCAAAGCTGCGCACGACGTCGTATTTCAAGTTGGTTTGCACGGCCGCGTTGGTGGTCAGCGTGGACGAAGACAGCATCAGCACCGTGCCGTCCTTGGGTGCGCGCGCGACGTATTCCGCGCCAATGGCCCCGCCCGCGCCGGGGCGGTTTTCAACAATGACCGTGTTCGACAGCCGCGCCCCCAGCTTTTCGGCCAGCACGCGGGCGAACACGTCATTGCTGCCGCCGGGCGGAAACGGCACCACCATCGTGATGGTGGGCGGTATGGAGGCGGACTGCGCCATGGCGGTCGCGGGCGCGCCCGCGGCAACAGCCAGCGTCAGGCTCATGGCCAACGCGGGTATGGCGGCGCGCAGCGTGTGCAAAGTCAGGTTCATCGTAGGTCTCCTCGGTGTCGGTCTGTTCCGGCGGGCGTGGCACGCCCGTCCCGCAGCCGCTTTTCGTTGTGGTCGTTTCGCATACTAGGACCGCCCACTGATGATATAAAGCGAGGATTCTTAAAACACTACGTGAGGATTTCTGATGAAGATCGAATCTTTCCGTACGCTCAACGCCGTCCTGCGCGGCGGCAGCTTCGCGGCGGGCGCGGCGGACATGAACTTGTCGCCCAGCGCCGTCAGCTTGCAGATGAAGCAGATGGAGGAATACTTCGGCCAGCCGCTGTTCGACCGGTCGGCGTTGCAGGTCAGGCCGAACGCCTTTGCCGCCGAAGTGGACGCGGTGCTACAGGACGCGCTGGCCCGGCTGGACGAACTGCGCCGCCGCAGCACGCCCGCCGTGGAAGGGCGCGTGCGGCTGGGCACTATCGAACCCCTGCAAGTCACGCTGCTGCCGCCGCTGCTGCGCAAACTGCGCGAACGCTATCCGCTGCTGGACGTGCGGCTGGTGCGTGGGCGCGCCACCGAATTGACCGAGAAACTGAAAAAAGGCGAAATCGACGCCGCGATCATCACACAGCCGGAAACGGGCGGGTCCAGCCGCCTGGCCTGGACGCCGCTGTTTCGGGAAACGCTGGTACTGATCGCCCCCCCCGATTCCATGGAAACCCGCGTGGCCGAATTGTTCCAGCGCTACGAATGGATCCGCTTCGACAAGACCACCATCGGCGGACGCCTGGCCGCGCGCTATGTGGCGCAGCACGCGCCGCACGCGCGCTGCCGCATCGAAATGCAATCGCTGGCGGCATTGACCGCATTGGTGTCGGCGGGTTTGGGCGTGTGCGTGCTGCCCGAGCCCGGGCGCAACCTGCTGGACGTGCATCCCGTGCGCGTGCTGCCGCTGGGCAAACACGCCCCGTACCGTCAGATTTCGTTCGTGTGCCGGCAGGCGGATGAAGAGAACCGGCTGGTGCAGGCACTGCTGGAAGGCGCCCGGCCTTAGCCCGGCCCCGCCTGTCTGGCCATATCGATAAAGGCGCGCAATGCCGACGATACGCGACGTTGCCGTGGGTAATACAGCATGAAGCCGGGAATTGCCGGGCACCAGTCATCCAGCATGCGCACCAGCTGGCCGGCTTGCAGCAGGTCGCGCACGTAGTATTCCGGCACGCAGCCGATGCCGATGCCGTCCGCCGCCGCGCGCACTTCCGCGTGCACGTCGCTAAGCGCAATGCGGCCGGACACGTCCACTTCGATCGCCTCCCCATCCTTTCCGAATTCCCATTTGTAGTAGCGCCCGCTGGGAAAGCGGTAGCGCACGCACGCGTGGTTCAACAGGTCGTGCGGATGGCGGGGCAATTCGCGCCCAGCCAGGTAGGCGGGCGAGGCGACCACCGCAGCGCGCAAGGCCGGGCCGATCTGCACGGCCACCATGTCTTCCGGCACGGCCTCCAGTAAGCGCACGCCCGCGTCAAAGCCCGATGCCACGATGTCGACAAAGCTGTCGTCCTCGGCGATTTCAAGCTGAATGTCTGGATAGGCGGCCAGGAAGCGCGCGGCGAACGGCATCAACAACATGTGTGAAGCCGCCCGCGACGTGTTGATCCGCAACGTGCCGGACGCCGAACCCCGAAAGTGGTTCATTTCTTCCAGCGCGTCGCCCAGGTCGGCAAGCGCGGGAAGCAGGCGTTGGGCCAGGCGCTGGCCGGCGTCGGTCAGCGCCACGCTGCGCGTCGTGCGGTTGAACAGGTTCACGCGCAGCCTTTCTTCCAGGTTGCGGATGGCGTAGCTGACGGCGGAGGTGGACAGGCCCAGTTCTTCGCCCGCGCGGCGAAAGCTGCAATGCCGGGCGACGGCGGCGAACGCCGCCAGGTGCGACAGATTATCCGCTTGCATGATTGTGCAAATTCCTTCAACAAAACATGCGGAAATTCTAGCTTGATCGGCCTTATTCCCAGGAATATTGTGAACGTCTGCTTAACAAATTGATTCGAGTTCACCATGATCCCAGCCCGTGGCTACGCCGCTTACAGCACCGACACCCCGCTCGTTCCGTTCAGCTTCACGCGCCGCGAGCCGGGCGATGACGACGTGCTGATCGACATTCTTTACAGCGGTATCTGCCATTCCGACTTGCATCAGGCGCGCGGCGACTGGGGCAACTCCGTGTTCCCGATGGTGCCCGGCCACGAGATCGTGGGCCGCGTTGCCCAAGTAGGCAAGAACGTCACCAAGTTCAAGGCGGGCGATTACGCGGGCGTGGGTTGCATGGTGGATTCCTGCCTGCATTGCAAGGCCTGCCGCCTGAACCTGGAGCAGTACTGCGAAGAAGGCGCCACGCTGACCTATAACGACAAGGAACGCGGCAGCGATCAGTTGACGTTCGGCGGCTATTCCGACCGCATTGTCGTCAAGGAACACTTTGTGGTGAAGGTGTCTGACAAGCTGGACTTGAAAGCCGTTGCTCCGCTGCTGTGCGCCGGCATCACCACGTATTCGCCGCTGCGCCACTGGAAGGTAGGCCCCGGCCAGAAGGTGGGCGTGATCGGCCTGGGCGGGCTGGGCCACATGGGCGTGAAGTTTGCCCATGCGATGGGCGCGCATGTGGTGATGATCACGACGTCTGCCGACAAGGGCCGCGACGCCCGGCGCCTGGGCGCCGACGAGGTGCTGGTGTCGCGCGACGCAGAGGCGATGGCCGCGCACGCGGGCACATTCGATTTCCTGTTGAACACCGTGCCCGTCAGCCACGACGTGAATCCGTACCTGGCGTTGTTGACGCTGAACGGCACGATGGCGCTGGTGGGCGCCCTGACGCCGCTGGACCCGATCCCCGGCGCGAACCTCATCCTGGGCCGCAAGTCGATCGCGGGCTCGGCCATCGGCGGCATGGAAGAAACGCAAGAGATGATGGACTTTTGCGCGGAACGCGGCATTGTCAGCGATGTCGAGATCGTGCCGATCCAGGCCGTGAACGAGGCCTATGAGCGGTTGGCCCGGAACGACGTGAAGTACCGCTTCGTCATCGACATGGCGTCGTTGACCGACGAGGCGGTGGCCGCTTAATAACAAGAAGGCGCTGGCGCTGCGTCCAGGAAAAAAAAGGGGTGCCCGAAGGCACCCTGAATCCACCCTACAACAGCACCTACAACTGCAAAGCAATCTATCCGTGCGT
>NZ_JBLVOL010000015.1:41442-87816 GCF_053543755.1 Achromobacter semiaridum
GCGGGTGACGCCCCCTGCGTTCAAGCGGTCAAGCGGTCAAGCCACCTTCTGTTCCTTGCCGTGTTCGAACTGGGCTTCTTCCGTAGAGCCCGTCAGCGCCGTGGTCGAGGACTGGCCGTTTTCGATCGTCTGCGTCACGGCGTCGAAGTAGCCGGTGCCCACTTCGCGCTGGTGCTTCACGGCGGTGAAGCCCATTTCGGCGGCCGCGAATTCCTTCTGCTGCAATTCCACAAAGGCGCTCATCTGGCGGCGGGCGTAGCCGTGGGCCAGTTCGAACATGCCGTAGTTCAGCGCATGGAAGCCGGCCAGCGTGATGAACTGGAACTTGTAGCCCATGGCGCCCAGCTCACGCTGGAACTTGGCGATGGTGCCGTCGTCCAGGTTCTTCTTCCAGTTGAACGAGGGCGAGCAGTTGTACGCCAGCAGCTTGCCCGGGAATTGGCGATGGATGGCGTCCGCGAATTTGCGGGCGTATTCCAGGTTGGGCGTGGACGTTTCGCACCAGATCAGGTCGGCATACGGCGCGTAGGCCAGGCCACGCGAAATGGCTTGATCGATGCCGGCCTTGGTGCGGAAGAAGCCTTCCACGGTGCGCTCGCCGGTGATGAACGGTCGGTCGTTTTCGTCCACGTCGCTGGTCACCAGGTCGGCGGCATCGGCGTCGGTGCGGGCCAGCAGCACGGTGGGCGTGCCCATCGTGTCGGCCGCCAGGCGTGCCGACACCAGCTTGGCCACGGCTTCGCGGGTGGGCACCAGCACCTTGCCGCCCATGTGGCCGCACTTCTTCACGGACGCCAATTGGTCTTCGAAGTGCACGCCCGACGCGCCGGCGTCGATCATCGCCTTCATCAGTTCAAACGCGTTCAGCACGCCGCCAAAGCCCGCTTCGGCATCGGCCACGATGGGCGCAAAGTAATCGATGTAGCCTTCGTCGCCCGGGTTCTTGCCTTCCATCCATTGGATCTGGTCGCAGCGCGCCAACGAATTGTTGATGCGGCGAACCACTTGCGGCACCGAGTTGGCGGGGTACAGCGACTGGTCGGGATACATCTCGCCGGCCAGGTTGGCGTCGCCGGCCACTTGCCAGCCCGACAGGTAGATGGCCTTCAGGCCGGCCTTGACCTGTTGCATGGCCTGGTTGCCGGTCAGGGCGCCCAGCGAATTCACGAAGGGTTCGCTATGCAGCAGTTCCCAAAGACGGGTGGCGCCACGTTCGGCCAGCGTGTGCTGCACGCTGATCGAGCCGCGCAGGCGGATGACATCCTCGGCGCTGTAGTCGCGCTTGATGCCCTGCCAGCGGGTGTTCTCGGCCCAGTCTTTCTGCAAATTGCGGATTTCGGTTTCGCGAGTGCTCATGGTGATGCTCCTGGTCAGTGATAAGAAGGCTTCAAAGATTCGCGTTCTGCATTGCGTGAATCGTTGGACAAAGTCTATGCCTCTGCTGCAAAGCAAGGTGGGCTGGTGTCTTATAGAAGACAAAAAATATTTGCCTATAAAATCAATAGGTTGAAAGCGGCATTTCGCATCACGAAACGCTTTTGTCATCTATGAAATGCGCTTTGGTTGCGCAGCAGCAGGAACTTTCACATCACGGGACTTACATTTCACAATGCGGAAAAATGGCCCTTTTTGAAGCGCCTACAATGCCGCTATTCCCCCGCTATTCCTGAATTGCCATGACCCTGTCGCACGGCCCCCTGGGCCAAAGCGTGGCCTACGCCTCGCAATACGATCCTTCGCTGCTGTTTCCCATCGCGCGCTCGCACAACCGCGCGGCGCTGAACCTGACCGCCGGCAACCTGCCCTTTAGGGGCGTTGACCTGTGGAACGCCTACGAGCTGTCCTGGCTGGACGCCAAGGGCAAGCCGCGCGTGGCAATGGCTACGTTTTCGGTGCCGGCCGACAGCCCGAACATCATCGAATCCAAGTCATTCAAGCTTTATCTGAATTCGTTCAACCAGACCCGGCTGGTCAATTCCGCCGCGCTGCGCGGGCGTCTGGAACGCGACCTGAGCGCCGCCGCCGGCGCGCCCGTGGGCCTGGACTTCTTCCTGCCGCAGCGATTCTCCGAGTTGCAGATGGGCGAGATGGACGGCATCTATATCGACAAGCTGGATATCGAGATCGACACCTACGAGCCGGCGCCGCAAGTGCTGCGTACGCGGCCGGGCGACGTGGTCGAGGAAACGCTGGCCTCGCGGCTGTTGAAGTCCAACTGCCCCGTGACGGGCCAGCCCGATTGGGCCAGCGTGCAGATCCGCTACCGGGGCGCGCCCATCGACCGGGAATCGCTGCTGCGCTACGTGGTGTCTTTCCGCCAGCACGCGGAATTTCACGAACACTGCGTCGAGCGCATCTTCAGCGACATCATGCAGGCCTGCGCCCCCGAACAGCTGACCGTGTACGCGCGCTACACGCGCCGTGGCGGGCTGGACATCAACCCCTGGCGCAGCAACTTCGAGGCCGCGCCGCCGGCCGACGTGCGCACCGTTCGCCAATAACGCGGACGCGCCGCGCCGCATGCCGCGCGCGGTCGCCCGCAAATTCTCACGCTTGGTTACACACACACTGCCCGCCACCGATATCGATTATGGTTCGCACGGCATCAGGCGGGCCGCCCGGCCCGCCGCCACATCCGAACCTTAGACATTTCACTCCCCCAAGGAGGCGGCAATGCAAGTGCGAGATTGGTTTGTCGAGCGTCAACCCGAGTACGCGCAATGGAGGCAGGACCTGCATGCGCACCCCGAGTTGAGTTTCCAGGAGCACCGCACCGCCGAGCTCGTCGCGGCCAAACTGCGGCAATGGGGCCTGGACGTGCATGCCGGCATCGGTGGCACGGGCGTAGTGGCCGTATTGCAGGGCGCACGCCCGGGCAAGCGCCGCATCGGCCTGCGCGCCGACATGGACGCGCTGCCCATGCAGGAAAAAACCACGCTGCCCTACCGTTCCACCCATGAAGGCACGTTCCACGGCTGCGGGCATGACGGGCACACCGCCACGCTGCTGGCCGTGGCGCAGCACCTGTCGCAGAACCGGGACTTTGCCGGCACCATCAACTTCATCTTCCAGCCCGCCGAGGAAACCCTGGCCGGCGGCGTGGCAATGATGGCCGATGGACTCTTTAAGCGCTTTCCGTGCGACGAAATCTACGGCCTGCACAACAACCCCATGATCGGCAAGGGCCGCGTGGCTGTGCGCGAAGGCGCATTGCTGGCCGCCTGTGACGGTTTTGTCATCCGCGTGCATGGCGTGGGCTGCCATGGCGGCATGCCGCAACAGGGCAATGACCCGGTCGTCATCGCCTGCCAGTTGGTGGGCATGCTGCAAACCGTCGTCAGCCGGGCGCTGGACCCGCTGGAATCGGGCGTGGTCAGCGTGGGCATGATGAACGGCGGCACCGCGCCCAACGTCATCCCCGACATGATCGAGCTGCGCGGCACGATCCGCACCATGAGCCTTGCCGCGCGCGAAACGGCGCTGCGCCGGGTGCGCGAAATGTGCGAGGGCCTTGGGGTTGCCAACGCCACGCACATCGACGTCGAATTCGGCATGGGTTGCCCCCCGACCATCAATGCGCCCGGCCCGGCGGCCACCGTCGCGGCCGCCGCAACGCGCGTGGTCGGCGCCGACCTGGTGGACGACCGCATCACCCCGCTGATGGCGGGGGAAGATTTCGCGTATCTGCTGCAAGAATGCCCGGGCGCCTACTTCTTCGTTGGGCAGGACGGCCACTTCTGCCATCACCCGGAATACGACTTCGACGACGACATCCTGCCCACGGGCGCGGCCGTCTTCGTTGAGATCGTGCGCGACCGCCTGGGCTGATCCGCCCTTTTCCCAGCTGTTGAATTCACGGACGCGCCGCTGCGGCGCGCCCGTGTTCCCTTACGCCTGTACGGCGCTTGCAGGAGTCCGTGATGACGCCTCCGTCTTCCCCCGCTTATCAAGTTTCCGCCGCCATGCGCCGCCGCGTGGTCATTGCCTCGGTGCTGGGCAACGCCTTCGAGTGGTTCGACTTCGCCATCTACGGCATGTTTGCCGCCGTGATATCACGGCTGTACTTCCCCACGGGCGACAACGCGACGTCGCTGCTGCTGGGGCTGGCCACCTTTGGCGTGGCCTTTGCCGTGCGGCCCATTGGCGGGCTGGTGCTGGGCATGTACGCCGACCGCCACGGACGCCGCCGCGCGCTGTCGCTGATGATCCTGATGATGGCGGGCGGCACGGCCATGATCGGCGTGCTGCCCACCTACGCGTCCATCGGCATGGCGGCCAGCGTGCTGATGCTGGTGGCGCGCTTGATCCAGGGCTTTTCCGTGGGCGGCGAATATGCCAGCGCCAGCGCCATGCTGGTGGAGTTTGCGCCGCCCAACCGACGCGGCCTGTACGGCAGTTTCCAGATGTGCTCGCAGGCGCTGGCGTTCTCAGCCGGCGCGGGCGTGGTGTATCTGCTGTCCTCCAACCTGTCGACCGCCGACCTGGAAAGCTGGGGTTGGCGCGTGCCGTTCCTGTTCGGCATCCTGATCGGGCCCATTGGCTATTACCTGCGTACGCAGGTGGATGAAACGCCCGAGTTCCGCCAATTTCAGGACCAGCGCGTCAAGCCTGCGCAGACCACGCTGCGCACGCTGTTTTCGCGCTATCCGCGTGAACTGACCGGGTCGTTTTGCATTGTGGTCACCGGCACGGCGTCCAACTACGTGATGCTGTTGTACCTGCCCCTGTTTGCCGTCACGGAACTGGGACTGACGATGGGCGACGCGCAACTGAGCAGCGCCTTGGCGGCGGTGTTGCTGCTGGTGCTGTGCCCGCTGTCCGGCGCGCTGTCGGACCGTTTGTCGCGCCGCGCCCTGATGCTGCCGGCCACGTTCGCCTTTGGGGTGGTGACCTGGATCATGATGGCGCGCGTGCTGCAAGCGCCGTCCTTCGCCACCCTGCTGCAAGCGCAGTTGGCGGCGGCGGCGTGCATGGGCGTGATGTGGGGGCCAACGCCCGCGCTGATGACCGAGATCCTGCCGGTGAACCTGCGGTCCACGGGCGTATCCCTGTCGTACAACCTGGCCGTGATGCTGTTCGGCGGGCTGGCGCCTTTCATCAACACCGCGTTGATTCAACGCACGGGCGACTTGATGGTGCCCGTGTACTACGTAGCCGTGTGCGTGGGGATCGGGCTGATCGGATTGCTGCTGCTAGGGCCGGGCAAGCCGCGCGGCGATGCCGGCAGCCCCACGCGGCTGCGCGAAAGAACGGCCTGAAAACGGCGCGGCGGCCGCGTCAGGACCGGGCGACCGCGCCCGCCGTCATGACGGGATCGGCGCGGCGCGCCTGCACCGCGATCCATTGCGCCAGCAGCGCCGCCGCCGTGAACGCCACGCCGGCGCCCACCCACGGGCCCTGGCGGAAACCGGCATCCAGCAAAATGCCGAAGGCCAGCGGACCCAGCGCCGACCCGACGTCCATGCCCGAATACACCAGCCCATAGACCGAACCGGTCGAGCCCTTGGGCGTGACGCGGCGGATCAGCATGTCGCGGGACGGCGCGGCCACGCCCGAGCAGAAGCCGGCCAGGCCCACTACCGGCGCGGCCCGCGCGGCCGGCACCCAGCCCAGCGCCAGCACCACCAGCGTCAAGCCCGCCAACAGCAGCGCAACCATGACGGTGCGCTCGGTGCGCGGGTTGGCCGACACCAGGAAACCGCCCGCCGCCATGCCCACGGCCGAGGCCACCATGTACCCGGACAAGGCCGAACTGGCCACCACGTTGGACAAGCCATACAGCTGGTCCAGCAACGGAATCGTGTAGTTCTGCACCGACGACAGAGCAATCGATGTGCAGGCGAAGAACAGGAACGCGCCCCACAGCGCCGGCTTGGACAGCAACGTGGCCAAGGTGGCCAGCACGCCTTCCTGCGGGTTGGGCGCCTGCGTTGCCGCGGCCTTGGCCGGGGCCGTCGTCGTGTTGCTAGTGCCCGTGTCGTCGCCCATGGCGTCGGCGCTCGGCGGCAAGGGGCCGCCCAGCAAATGGCCGCCCAGCACCGTCAACAGCAACACCACCGCCACCAACCCGGCGGCGCTGTAGGCCGCCACGCGCCAGTCGGCCAGCAGGATGATCGTGGTCATGAAAACCGGGGTCAGCGCCCAGCCCAGGTTGCCGGTCAGCCCATGCGCCGAAAACGCGTGGCCCAGGCGCGACGCCGTGATGCGGTGGTTGATGATGGAGTAATCGGCGGGGTGAAAAACGGAATTGCCGATGCCGCCGACAATAGCCGCCGCCATCAACATCGGGTACCCATTAGCCGAACCGATCAACACGCCCGAAAGCACGAAGCACGCCAAGCCGAACCACAGCACGGGCCGTGCGCCGATGCGGTCCACGACGAAGCCGGACGACGCCTGCCCCACGCCCGACACGACGTAGAACGTGGCCACCAGCGCGCCGACGCGCGCGAAGTCCAGGCCGAAGGCCGTGGCCAGCGACACGTTAAGAAGCGGCAATACCAGTTGGAAAAAGTGCGAGGCGGCGTGCGCAACGCCGATCAGCAAGATGGTTTTCCAGTCGCGCCGACGAACGTCGGCGTCTGATGGAAGGATATGGGCGGCGGTGGTCATTGCAAAAAGCCGCGGCAGCGGCGCGTGGCGCAGGCGGCGAAGCCATGCGCGGGTTGTCTCCGGCAACGGCCGGGGAACCCGGACGTCGTGTTCATGGCGAATGCGGCGGCTGGGCCGGGCCGGATCATGCCGGCCATCGCTCTTTGAGTATGTCGGCGGCCGTCCTGTCGCGAGCCGGGCCGCCGATTTGAAATTCAGGATACTGCCCGGTGGACCGGACGCATACAGCACATACGGGCGATACGGCGGATACGGCAAATCCGCCATGCACAACGCCCTACAGCGCCTTTTCGCGGATGGCGGGCCAGGCGCGTTGCAGGTAATACAACATCGACCAGACCGTCAGCACCGCCGCGACGATGATCAGCACGTCGCCCAGCAGCTTGGTGTTCATGCCGTAGATGGGCTGGTTGTACAGCAGGCACGGAATGGCCACCATCTGCGCAGCCGTCTTGAATTTACCCAGCCGGTGCACCGCGACGCTGGCGCTGGCGCCAATTTTTGCCATCCATTCACGCAGGGCCGAAATGGTGATTTCGCGGCCGATGATGATCAACGAGATAAAGGCGTCGACACGGCTCAGGTCCAGCAGCACGATCAGCGCGGCGCATACCATCAACTTGTCCGCCACGGGGTCCAGGAAGGCGCCGAACGCCGACGTCTGGTTCCAACGCCGAGCCAGCCAGCCGTCAAACCAATCGGTCAGTGCCGCGATGATGAACGCCCACGCCGCAAAAGAGTCGCGGGTGGGAACCGACATCCAGCTCTCGGGCAGGTAGAACAGCCCGCCCACCAGCGGAATCATGGCGATGCGCAGCCATGTCAGGATAATGGGTACGTTAATTGGCATAGTGTCCGTATGCTACATCAGCCGGGTGACGCTGGCTGTATCGGCGGCGCGCAATGGCCGTGGGTTGGCCGTGGCTACCCACGCAACGCCTCGTAGATGCGTTCCGCCAGGTCCTGCGAAATACCGTCCACCGACGCCAGGTCCTCGATGCTGGCCGACGCCACCCCCGAAAACCCGCCAAACCGGGCCAGCAGCCGCTGCCGCCGCCGGGCGCCCACGCCCTCGATCTCTTCCAGGCGCGACACGTTGCGCGTCTTGGCGCGGCGCGCGCGCATGCCGGTAATGGCAAAGCGGTGCGCCTCGTCTCGCACCTGGGCGATCAGCATCAGCGCGGCGGATTCGCCGCCCAGCGCCACGGGGGGCCGCTCGTCGGCAAACACCAGGGTTTCCAGGCCGACCTTGCGCCCTTCCCCCTTGGCCACGCCCACCAGCGTCTGGATATCCAGCCCCAATTCCGCGAACACCTTGCGTGCCACTTCGACCTGGCCCTTGCCACCGTCAATCAGCACCAGCCCCGGCATCGGGGCCTCGCCGTCGGCCACCTTGGCGAACCGGCGCGTCAGCACCTGGCGCATCGCCGCGTAATCGTCACCCGGGGTGATGCCGGCAATGTTGTAACGGCGGTACAGCGACGGCTGCATGTCGTGGTGTTCGAACACCACGCAGGACGCCTGGGTGGCCTCACCCGCCGTATGGCTGATGTCGAAACATTCAATGCGCAGCGCATCCAGCGCGGCCTCGTCCGTGTCCAGGTCCAGCGCCTCGGCCAGCGCCAGTGTGCGGCCGGCGCGGGCGCCGGATTCGGTCAGCGCGCGCGCCAGGGCCATCTCGGCATTCTTGCCCGCCTGTTCCAGCCAGGACCGGCGCGCCCCCTGGGGCCGAGTCAACAACCGCGACGGGCGCCCACCGGCCTGCTCGATCAGCAGGTTGATGAGTTCCGGGTCGGGCAAGGCGTGCGAACACACCAGCACGGGCGGCATGGCGTTGTCGGTGTAGTGCTGGGCGATGAAGGCCTCCAGCACCTGCGGTGCCGCCTCGCCTTCGGCGTGCGTCGGAAAGAACGGCTTGTCGCCCAGGTGGCGGCCGCCGCGCACCATCGCCAGGTTCACGCAGACCTTGCCGCCCGCCACCGCCACCGCGATGATGTCGGTGTCTTCGCCGCTGGTGTTCTCCATGGTCTGCTGGTGCAACACGCGCGCCAGCGATCCCATCTGGTCGCGCAAGGCGGCGGCTTCTTCAAAGCGCAATTCGCCCGCCGCCTGCTGCATGCGGGTTTCGATTTCGCCCATGACGTCTTTCGCTTCGCCGTTCAGAAAACGCACGGCGCGCTGCACGTCGCGCTGGTATTCCTCGGCTTCGATCGCGCCCACGCATGGCGCCGAACAGCGCCCGATCTGATGCAGCAGACAGGGCCGCGACCGGTTGGCGAAGACGGTGTCTTCACAGGTGCGCAGGCGGAACACCTTTTGCAGGATCTGGATCGTTTCGCGCACCGCCCAGGCGTTGGGAAACGGGCCGAAGTACTGGCCGCGCTTGTTCGTCGCGCCCCGGTAGTAGGCAATGCGCGGCCATTCGTGGCCAGTGATCAGCAGGTACGGGTAGGACTTGTCGTCGCGAAACAGGATGTTGTAACGCGGCTTCAGGCTCTTGATGAGGTTGTTTTCCAGGATCAGCGCTTCGGCTTCCGAGCGCGTCACCGTGACCTCCAGCCGCGCCACCTTCGCCACCATCTGGGCGATGCGCGGGCTGGACAGGTTCTTCTGGAAATACGACGAGACGCGTTTTTTCAGGTCGCGCGCCTTGCCGACATACATGACTTCACCGGCCGCATCCAGGTGTCGATAGACACCCGGCAAGTGCGGCAGGTCAGCCAGGAACGATTTGAGATTGAAGTCGTCGGGCATTCTGATAACGGCTTTCGGCCTGCAAGGTATCCCAGTCGGGCGCATCGAAACGCGGCATCAGGCGGCGGATGCGTTCGACCGATTCGGGCGCATGCTCGAACGTCAGGCGCGACAGCAGGTCGTCGGCCAGGTCCGGGCGGTTGCACACCAACACCATGTCGCAACCAGCGTTGAGCGCGGCGTTGGCACGGGCCAGGATATCACCTGCCACCGAGGCGCCTTCCATCGTCAGGTCGTCCGAGAACACCACGCCGTCATAGCCCAGGCGCTTGCGCAGGATGTCCTGCACCCACTTTTTGGAAAATCCGGCCGGATGCTTGTCAACCTTGGGGTAGATCACGTGGGCGGGCATCACGGACGGCAGCACAGCGTCGCCCAGCCACGCGTACGGGGCGGCGTCGTCGTTCAGGATGTCGTCCAGCTTGCGCGGGTCCACGGGGATCTCGTGGTGCGAATCGGCTTGCACATACCCATGGCCGGGGAAATGCTTGCCGCAGGCGGACATGCCGGCCAGCGACAGGCCCTGGATCAGGGCTCGCGACAGCATCGTGACCACGCGCGGGTCCGAATGGAAGGCGCGGTTGCCGATCACCTTGCTGACGCCGTAGTCCAGGTCCAGCACGGGGGTGAAGCTCATGTCCACGCCGCAGGCGCGCAGCTCGGCGGCCAGCACATAGCCGGCTTCGGTGGCCAGGCGCATGGCCTGCAAGGGGTCGCGGTCCCACAGCGTGCCCAGGTCGCGCATGGCGGGCAAGGCGGTAAAGCCGTCTTCGCGGAAACGCTGCACCCGGCCGCCCTCGTGATCCACCAGGATCAGCAGTGGTTCCTTGCGGGCCTTGTGGATCTGGCGCGTCAGGCGGGTCAGCTGCTTGCGGCTTTCGAAGTTGCGCGCGAACAGAATCACGCCGCCCACCACCGGGTGGCGCAGACGCGTCTTTTCTTCTTTGGTAAGCGAGGTGCCCGCCACGTCGACCATCACGGGGCCGGGAGGCAGGACCACCTTGGATTTTTTCTTGGCCATGAGGCTGTCCTTATATCTGTGTGGCAAGCGGCGGGCGCGGGGCCACGGCGCAAGCCGGGGCCGGGCTTGCGCCTACGGCTTGCGTTCGACCACCACGTAGGCGGCGGCCATGTCGGATTCGTCGGTGATGGACACGTGCGCCGCGCCGAAGCGCTGGCCATACCAGTCCAGCAATTCAGGGGCGATGACCAGCACCGGGCGCCCGCCCGGCGCGTTCAAGGTCTGCACCCGCCGCCAGGTCATGGGCATGCGCATGCCCAGCCCGATCGCCTTGGAAAACGCTTCCTTGGCGGCAAAGCGGGTGGCCAGAAAGCGGATGCCGCGCACCGGGTCGCGGGCCCGGCGCGCGTGGAATTTCAGTAATTCCTCGGCGCCCAGGATTTTCTCCGCGAAGCGGTCGCCATGCCGTTCCAGCGCGCGTTCGATGCGGTCGATGCGCAACAAGTCCATGCCGATGCCGGCAATGGCGCCTGCGGGCAACGGGGCTTGGGGGGATTCAGACATGGGCGTCAACCAAAAACGGCGAAAACAGCGGTTGGGTAAGCGTCACGCGGGATTGTGCGATCCGGCCTGCGATCACAGGCCGCGCAGGGCCTGAAGGCGGGCCTGCACCATCACCGCCTTCATATCGCGCACCGCTTTTTCCCAGCCATCGAACACCGCCTGCGCCACGATGGCGTGGCCGATGTTCAGTTCGGAAATGCCATCGATGGCCGCCACCGGGGCGACGTTGCCCAGGTGCAGGCCGTGGCCGGCGTTCACGCGCAGGCCATGGCGCAAGCCTTCGGTGACGGCCACGCGGATGCGTTGCAATTCCGCCGCGCGCGCATCGCCTTCGGCTTCGGCATAGGCGCCGGTGTGCAGTTCGATCACCGTGGCGCCGGCCTTGGCCGCCGCCGCGATCTGCGCCGGGTCTGCGTCGATGAACAGGGACACCCGGATGCCCGCCTCGGCCAGCAAGCCCACCGCGTCCGTCACCGCGCCCATCGCGCCGGCCACTTCTAGGCCACCTTCGGTGGTCAGTTCGGTGCGTTTTTCAGGGACCAAGCAGACGTCGTTGGGTTTGACGGCGCAGGCAATTTCCAGCATTTCAGCGGTAATCGCGCATTCCAGGTTCATGCGCGTGCGCAGCTGCGGACGAATGGCGTAGACGTCCGCGTCCTGGATATGGCGCCGGTCTTCACGCAGATGCAGCGTGATGAGGTCGGCGCCGGCATCTTCGGCGCGCAGCGCGGCGGCCACCGGGTCCGGGTACACCGTATGGCGTTGTTGCCGCAACGTGGCAACGTGATCGATATTTACACCAAGTTCTATCATTGAGCGGTCGTCGTCACTTTGGTCGGTTCTTTCGTGGTTTCTTCCCAGCCGCCGCCCAACGCCTTGTAGAGCTCCACGCGGTTGATCAGCGCGGCCAAACCGGTTTGCACCAGCGACAGCTGGGCATTGAAGAAATCCACCTGCGCGGTCTGCACTTGCAGGTAGCTGTCGATGCCATTGGTATAGCGCAAATTCGACAGCTCAAGCGTGCGCGAGGACGATTCCTGCAATGCGCGCTGCGCGTCAAGCTGTGCACCGTACGTGGCTTCGCCGGCCAGCGCGTCGGACACTTCCCGGAACGCCTGCTGGATGGTCTGCTCGTACTGAGCCACGGCGATATTGTCGCGCGCCTTGGCCAGGTTCAGCCCTTCGCGGATGCTGCCGCCCGAGAACAGCGGCGTGGTGATGGACGGCGAGAAGCTCCAGTAGCCCTGCCCGCCCTTGAACAGATCGCCCAGCGACGGGCTGGCAACGCCCAACAGCCCCGTCAACGAAATGGTCGGGAAGAACGCCGCGCGCGCCGCGCCGATGTTGGCGTTGGCGGATAGCAGCTGGTTTTCGGCGGCCAGGATGTCGGGGCGGCGTTCCAGCAGGTCAGACGGCAGGCCGGACGGCACGGTGGCCAGCAACTGGTCGCGCCCGAACGGCGCGGCCGGCGGCAGGTCATCGGGCAGCGGCGCGCCCACCAGCAGCACCAGGGCGTTCAAGGCTTGAGCACGGGCACGCGCCAGTTGCGCCAGGTCGGACGAAGCCGTGTCCAGCAAGGACTTGGACTGATTCAGATCCAGTTCCGAAGCCACGCCGCCGTCGAAACGGCGCTTGACCAGGTCATAGGATTCCTGGCGCGAGGCCAGCGTGCGCTGCGTCAAATCCAGCTGGACTTCGGCCGCTCGATAGTTGAAATACGACTGCGCCACGGAGCCGACCAGCGTGATCTGTACGGTTTTCTGCGCCTGCTCGGTCGACAGGTACTGCTGATACGCCGCTTCGGACAGGTTGCGCAAACGCCCGAACAGATCGATTTCGAAAGTCGTCAGGCCGATACCCGCCTGGTACGAACTGGAAATCGAGCTGGAATCCGGGCCACCCGCGCGCATGTTGGCGGGCAGATGCTGGCGCTGGCCCTGGATGCCGGCGCCGATGCTGGGCCATTGCGCCCCGCGTTGAACGCCGTATTGGGCACGCGCTTCTTCCACGCGCTGCACGGCCACGCGCAGGTCGCGGTTGTTCACCAGCGCCAGCGAAATCAGGCTTTGCAGGCGGGGGTCGCGGAAGAATTCGCGCCAGCCCAGGTCGGCGGCCGGGATGCCGGCTTCGGGCACAACGGCCGACGCCGGCTGCGTACCCAGGGACGTGGGGTTGTTGTAGCCGCCGTATTGCACCTTGGGCTGGTCGGGCCAGGCGCCCGTGACCGGGGCATCGGGACGTTTGTAGTCGGGCGCCAGCGAGCAGCCGGCCAACGCCACCGCCACAAAGGCGGACAGGGCGGATTGCTTGATCATCAGGGCTTTCATGCCTTGCCCTCCGGGCCACCATTGGGTTGAACGGGGGTGTATCCCGCATCTGCGTCGGGCGGGTCGCCGGCTGCCTTCTTGGCGGCCTGTTCTTCTTCCCAAGCCTTCAGTTCGGCGCCCAACAGGCGCGGGCGGGTCTTGAACAGACCCAGCACCACCACGAAGAAGGTCGGCACGAAGATCACGGCGAACGGCGTGGCGGCCAACATGCCGCCCAGCACGCCCAGGCCGACCGCGCGCTGGCTGGCAGCGCCCGCGCCGGTGGCCATGGCCAGCGGCACCACGCCCAGGATGAACGCCAGCGACGTCATGAGAATGGGCCGGAACCGCAATCGGGCCGCTTCCACGGCGGATTCATACAGCCCCATGCCCCGCGCGTACTGGTCCTTGGCGAACTCCACGATCAGAATGGCGTTCTTGGCCGCCAAGCCGATCACGGTCACCATGCCCACCTGGAAGTACACGTCGTTGGACATGCCCAGCGCGCTGACCAGCGCCACGGCGCCCAGCATGCCCAGCGGCACCACCAGCATGACCGACAGCGGGATGGCCCAGCTTTCATACAGCGCGGCCAGCACCAGGAACACGATCAACAGCGACAGGCCCATCAGGATCGGCGCCTGGTTGCCCGCTTGCCGTTCCTGGTAAGACAAGCCGGTCCATTCGTAGCCAAAGCCTTGCGGCAGCTGCGCGACCAGGTTCTGCATTTCTTCCATGGCCTGGCCGGTGGTGTAACCCGGCGCGGCGCTGCCGCCGATACGCATGGATTCGTAGCTGTTGTAGCGCACCACCTGCACCGGCCCTTGCACCCACTCGGCCGACACGAAGGTGGACAACGGCACCATGCCGCCCTGGGCGTTGCGCGCGTTCAGTTGCAACACGTCGGACAGCTGCATGCGATACGGCGCATCCGCCTGGACCCAGATGTTCTGCATCCGGCCCATGTTGGGGAACTTGCTGAGGTAAGCCGAGCCCACCGCCGTCGAGATCAACGACGCCGCTTCGTTGAAGTCCACGCCCAAGGCCGCGGCCTTGTCGCGGTCAACGTTCAGCGTCAGCTGCGTACCGGCCGCCAGGCCGGTGATGCGCACCTGCGACAGCACGGGGCTCTTCATCGCCATGCCCATCAACTGGCCGGTGGCCGCGGCCAAGGCCTCGGACCCACCCGACCCACGATCCTGCAAGCGCAGGTCGAAGCCGGTGGCGTTACCCAACGACGAAATGGCCGGCGGCACCAACGTGAACACCTGCGCATCGTGGATGCCCATCAACTGCTTCTGGAAGGCATTGAACGCGATGGCGCCCGCGGAATCCTGCTTGTCCTTGCGGTCCTTGAAGTCTTTCAAGGTGGTGAACGCGATAGCGGCGTTCAGGCCGTTACCGTTAAAGCTGTAGCCCTGCACGGTGATGATGTTTTCAACGGCCGGGACATTGCGGAAATATTCCTCGACCTGTTCGATCACTTCGATCGTGCGGTTGGCGCTGGCGCCGGTGGGCAGCTCGATGTTGCTGATCACGTAGCCCTGGTCTTCTTCCGGCAGGAACGAGGACGGCAGGCGCAGGTACAACCAGCCCAGCAGCAACACCAGCACCAGGAAGGCCAGCATCATGCGGCCGCCCTTGTGCAGGATGCGCGACACCCAGTTCTGATAGCCGTGCGTGGTGGCGTCGAACTTGCGGTTGAACCAGCCGAAAAAGCCCTTCTTCTCGTTGTGGTGGCCCTTGGGCACCGGCTTGAGAATGGTGGCGCACAAGGCGGGCGTGAAGGTCAGCGCCAGCAAGGCCGAGAAGAAGATCGACACGGCCATGGCCACCGAGAACTGCCGGTAGATCACGCCCACGGACCCGCTCATGAAGGCCAGCGGCAGGAACACCGTGACCAGCACCAGCGTGATGCCGATGATGGCGCCGCTGATCTGCGGCATGGCCTTCTTGGTGGCTTCCTTGGGCGGCAGGCCTTCGGTGGCCATGATCCGTTCAACGTTTTCGACCACCACGATGGCGTCGTCAACCAGAATCCCGATGGCAAGCACCATCGCGAACATGGTCAATACGTTGATGGAAAAACCCAGCCCCAACATCACCGCGAACGAGCCCAGCATGGCCACGGGAACGACCAGTGCCGGAATCAGCGTGTAGCGCACGTTCTGCAGGAACAGGTACATCACCAGGAACACCAGCACCATGGCCTCGACCAGGGTGTGCAGCACCTGCTCGATCGACACCTTGACGTAGGGCGCCGTGTCGTACGGAATGGCGTACTGGATGTTGCCCGGGAAGTACTTGGACAGTTCTTCCATCTGCTGGCGCACGCCCTGGGCGGTGGCCAGCGCGTTGGCGTCCGGCGACAGCACGATGGCGAAGGCCGCCGTGGGCTTGCCGTTCAGGCGGGCACCAAACTGGTAGTTGTCGGCGCCCACTTCCACGCGCGCGACGTCACGCAACAGCACCTTGGAGCCATCGGTGTTGGCGCGCAGCACGATCTTGCCAAAACCTTCAACCGTGCTCAGCTGCCCGTTGGCCGTGACGGTGGCCGTGATGCGTTGCGATTCCGGGTTGGGCGGCGACCCGATGCTGCCCCCGGAGATCAGCACGTTCTGCGCGGCAATCGCCTGGTTGACGTCGTTCATGCTCAGGTTGAAGCCCACCAGCTTGTTGGGATCCACCCAGATGCGCATGGCGCGCGGCGCGGCGAACAGCTGGAACTGGCCCACGCCGGCCACCCGCGACACCGGGTTTTGCACGTTGCGCGTGATGTAGTCGGCCAGCGCCGTCTGATCCAGCGAGCCGTCGTTGGACGACAGCGTCACGATCATCAGAAAGCCGGTACTGGTCTGCTCGTATTGCAGGCCCTGCTGCTGCACGGCCGACGGCAACTGCGCGATCACGTTCGACACGCGGTTTTGCACGTCAACCTGCGCCAGGTCGGGGTTGGTGCCCGGGGCGAAGGTGGCCGTGATGGTGGCGGTGCCGTAGGAATCGCTGACCGACTCGTAGTAGATCAGGCCCTTGGCGCCATTGAGCTTGTCTTCGATGATGCTGGTGACCGATTCCGCCACTTCCTTGGCGGACGCGCCCGGATAGGTGGCGGTAATCGTGATGGCCGGCGGGGCCACGTCCGGGTACTGCGCCACCGGCATGTTCGGGATGGCCAACACCCCGGCCAGCAAGATGAACAGGGCAACTACCCAGGCAAAAATTGGTCGATCAATGAAAAATTGCGGCATGTGGGCTGACTCTGAAAGCGATGCTCACCAAAGGGGAACGCGGCGCCTGTGCGCCGCGTGCCGCTTAAGATTTCTGGCCTGCGGCCTTGTCCTGCGTTGCGGGCTCGGCGGGCTTGGACGGATCCGCCGGTGTGGCCGGCTTGGCGCCGGTTTGCGCCGGCGCCTGGCCGTCTTTGGCGGCGGCCCCGTTCTTGGTCCATTGGCTGACTTGCACCGGCGCCCCCGGACGGATTTTCTGGAAGCCTTCAACCACGACCACGTCGCCGGCCTTCAGGCCGCTGGTGATCAGCCAGTTGTTCTTGATGGCGCCGCCGGTCGTGACGGGCAACTGCTGAATCTTGTTGTCCTTGACCAGCATCAGGCTTTGCGAGCCGTCGGCGGTGCGTTGCAGCGCCTGCTGCGGCACCACCAGCGCCTTGTCGTCCACGCCCTGCTCCAGCCGCACCCGCACATACATGCCGGGCAACAGGATGCCGTCGGGGTTGGGCACTTCGGCGCGCAGGTTCACCTGGCCCGTGGACGGGTCCACGGTGATGCCGGTGAACAGCAGCTTGCCGGCGTGCTGGTATTCCGAGCCGTCTTCCAGCACGACCGTGGCGCGCGCGGTGTCTTTACCCACCTGCTGCAACTGGCCGCTGGCAAATGCCCGGCGCAGCGCAGCCAGTTCGGCGGTGGACTGAGTGAAGTCCACGTAGACCGGGTCCAGCTGCTGCACGGTGGCCATCTGCGTGGCAGACGTGGATTCCACCAGCGCGCCCTCGGTCACCAGCGGCTTGCCGATGCGGCCCGTGATGGGCGAGGTGACGTCGGTGTAACCCAGGTTGATCTTGGCGTTGTCCTGCGCGGCCTTGGCGGCGGCGACCGCGGCGTCGGCCTGGCGGAACGAGGCCACGGCGTTGTCGTATTCCTGCTTGCTGACCGCATTGGCCTTGACCAGCGGCGCGTAGCGGTCGGCCAGCAGCTTGGCGCTGAACAGGTTCGCCTGCGCCTGCTTCAACTGCGCCGTCGCCTGATCGTAGGCCGCCTTGTACGGCGCCGGATCGATCTTGAACAGCAGCTGGTTTTCCTTGACGTCGCCACCCTGCTCGAAGGTGATTTTCTGCACGATGCCGGTCACGCGGGAGCGGATCTGGGCATCGCGCACGGCGTCCACGCGGCCGGGCAGTTCCGAGACAATGGGCGCGCGCTCCGGCTGTACGGTGATGACGCTGACTTGGGGCATGCCCGGGTTCATCTGGGGCTTCTCGCCGCACCCTGCCAATATCAGCGCGAGGATGCCACCGGAAACTGCCAGACCTGAAACACGTTTAGGCGAAAACCGCATTGAAACCCCCGCGTAGCGTAGTGAACCGAACCAACAAAGCGATCAGATAATGCCTAACGTCAGTCATGGCACGTGAATAGCCCAATAATGTAACTCAGTTATTGGGGATTACACGTATTTTCAACGGCTCAAACGATGCGCGGGAGAGACATTCCGCAACAGCCTCAGAGGGTGGAAAGCTCTCGGAGATTGCCCAGGAATACATAGCCCACGCCGTGCACGGTATGCAGCGGCAACCGGATTCCCGCGCGCAGCACTTTGCTGCGCAGTCGGCAGATTGCCACATTCAACGTGCGCAGATTGGTGCTGGCACGCGTTGCCATCAACTCTTCGCGCAGCAGCTCGCGGTTGGGATTTCGCAGCAGGCACAAAAAGCAGGCACGTTCGATTTCGGTCAGGTCGATACGCACGCCGCTGGGTGCCAACAACGTCCACCCCCGGTAAAGCAGGCTCCACCAACCGTCGAGCCGATCGCCGCTTAAGAACGTCGCCTCGTCTGCATGGGGCAGTCGGGCGGCATCCGGCGGTTGCGGACCAAGGGGGGCAAGAGCATCGAAAGCAGTCATCACATGTCTCCACCGGGGCGGCCTTGCCAACGGCGGCGCGGCCGGCTCCCGGAACTGGGTTGCTGTTTGTTCTGGGAGACTACCGGCGTTACGGCCTGATGACGCGCTCTTGATACGCGTTAGGCCTGAATATCAGACCAGTCCTATGCAAATGCTCATGAAGGATGCTTGCCGTTGCGGTGGATATCGTGCGTCACGAAGCAACTATTTTCTGTCGGGCGCGCCAGAATGCCGGGCTTGGCGAGTGTCTGACGGATATCGGACAAGCCGGATTCCCAGTGTTCGCGCATGGCCTCGGTGCCGAATTCATAGTCCTTGGAATAGCGTTCCCGGTGCTTGGATTCGTAGATTAGGTTGATGATGTTGGTGGCGGGCGTATGCGACAACTTGCGGATGTCGGCCAGTTCGGGGGCATTGCGCTCGGCCTCCGGCATGCGTTCAAGCAGGCGCTGCAAGCCGTGGCGCAGCTTGAGCACGCGCCGCAGCTGGTCGGTGACCAGGCGCGTGCGGCTTGAATACTGGATGTCTTTCTGCCGTTCGGCCACTTCTTCCAGCGACGTCGGCAGCGGCCCGCGCGCGGGCCACAGGTCTACCTGGAAGGCCAGCGTATCGCGCATGTTGTCGGTGGTCAGCACCTGGGCCAGTGGCGTGTTGGACACCACGCCGCCATCCCAATAATGTTCGCCATCGATTTCCACCGACGGAAAGCCCGGCGGCAAGGCGCCGGAGGCCATGATGTGCTCGGGCCGCAGGGTGTCTTTCAGGCTGTCGAAATAAGCAAAGTTGCCCGACTGCACGTTGACCACGCCGAAGCTGGCGCGCACCGCGCCACTGTTCAGCACGTCAAAATCCACGAACTGGCGCAGCGTGGCCGCCAGGGGCGTGGTGTCGTAGAAACTGGTAGAGGCCGCGCCCCGGCCGCTGGCCCAGTAAGGCGGCGGAAAACGCGGTTTGAAAAACCCGGGCTGGCCGGAGAACAGCGCCTGGAAGGCAGACAGCTGGCCGTTCATGGCGGGCGACCCGAAGCCGAAGGGGATGCCTTCGAACATGCCCGCCAGCGTGTCACCCCACGGCACCGAGGCAAAGCCGGCGGGCCGGCAGATGGCTTCCCAGAAACCGCGCAGGCGATCCACCCGTTCATCTTCGCGAGAGCCCGCGATGATGGCCGCGTTGATCGACCCGATGGAAATGCCCGATATCCAGTTGGGCCGGATGCCCGCTTCGTGCAAGCCCTGGTAGACCCCGGCCTGATAGGACCCCAACGCACCGCCCCCTTGCAACACCAACGCGACGGTTTCATAGGGTGGCGTATCGCCGGTGTCTTGGGATGGGGCGTTGCGACGAGCGGTCATGCGGCTACCTCGGGTCAGGGTTTGCTTTTGTCCGGCAACTGCGGCGCGGCCACGCCGGCGCGGAACGGGTACTTGGCGAAGATCTGCGCCACGGCCTTGTCCACGCTCTGCGGGGTGTTGACGCTGTCGGGGCTCTGCACCTCGCCCACGGCCACGCCTTCCCACACCAGCTGCTTGCGGCGCGAGTCCACCAGGTCGATGTTCAGCGTGCCTTCGGTGTACTGGTACACGTCGTCGCCCCAGCCGTAGCCGGGCCAGCCGCCGTAAAAGCCGGAGCGGTAGCCATAGTACGGGCCCATGGGCGGAGCCGCGGGCGTGACTTGGGTTTTTTGCTGGAGCTTGGCGCTGAAGTTGACCAGAAGGTCGGGATTGGACGGGGTGTAGGTATAACCGCGCATTTCCATCTGGCCGCGCGTGGCGGCCTTCAGGCGCTCGGTCAGCAAGCTGCTGTAGCCGGCTTTGTCGGTGCCCAGGGGGCTCATGAAACCGAAGGTCTGGTACTGCGCGAAGTTGGCTTGATGATCGTAATCGCCTTTGATCGTGGGGCCCGAGGCGCAAGCCGCGAGCAAGCCAGTCATGGAACCCGCCGCCAACCATTTCACCGCTTGAATCGCTTTCATGTCGATGTCTCCAAGAGCACTGGGCCACGCCATAGTGCCGCGAAGCCCGTAAACTTTCAACAGAATCTCATTCGCATCCCGTGGCGCCTTCTGCCCTGTCGCGGCTTATGGATCCCCAGGTCGCGCCACCTATCCTGGACCTCGTCCATTACACTCTTGGCTCGTTTTTGACCTTGTCCTTGACCCGTACCGCTACCCATGTTGGAACTTGACGGCTCGATCTGGTTTCGTTCCGGCGCCCAGACCTGGGGCGGGAAAAACCGCATAGACCTGCTGGCGCAAATTGACGCCACGGGCTCGATCACGGCCGCCGCGCGCGCCGTGGGCATGAGCTACAAGGGCGCCTGGGACGCCATCGACGCCATGAACAACCTGGCGGGCGAACCCCTGGTGCTGCGGGCGGCGGGCGGCAAAGGCGGCGGCGGCACGCAACTGACCGACCGCGCACGCCGCCTGATCATGACGTTTCGCGCACTAGAGGCCGAACACCAGAAGTTCATGGACAACCTGACGCGCGCCGGCCTGGATGCCAGCGGCGACATCGATCTGATGAGGCGCTTCATGCTGAAGACCAGCGCACGCAACAAGTTCCTGGGCACCGTGACCGATATCCGCACCGGCGCCGTGAACGATGAAGTGCAACTGCGCATCGCGGGCGGCCACCTCATCACCGCCACCATCACGCGCGACAGCACCGCCGAACTTGGCCTGGCGCCTGGCAAGGAAGCGATTGCGCTTGTGAAGGCATCGACCGTCATCGTGGGCGCACCGGGACCCGGCTTGCGGCTGTCGGCCCGCAACCAGCTGCAAGGCCACATCACGGCCATCCGCGCCGGTGCGGTCAACAGCGAAATACTGATTGGCATGGAAGGCGGCGCCACGCTGGTGGCCATCGTGACGAACGACAGCGCGCAAGAGCTCGGGCTGGAAACAGGCGCGCCGGCCGTGGCCATCTTCAAGGCTTCCAGCGTGATCCTGGGCGTGCTGGACTGAAGCGGTCCGCTTTCCCTGCCCTTTCCCTGCGTTTTCCCTACACGCCCACGTCATCCCGGCGGCGCCCCACCCTGCCCTCGCGCACTTCGAAGACCTCGTCGGCCAGCGCGTCCACATCGGCCGGGTCGTGCGTGATCAGCAGCATCGGCACATCCAACTGACGCTGCAAGGCGTTCAATTCCTGGCGCATGCGGCCGCGCAGTTGCGAATCCAGCGCTGAAAAGGGTTCGTCCAGCAGCAGGATGTCCGGTTGCAGCATCAGCGCCCGGGCCAGCGCCACGCGCTGCTTTTGCCCGCCGGAAATTTCGCCGGGATAGCTGCCCACGATGGCGCCCAGTTCGAACGCATCCACCCAGCGCCGCGCCTCGGGCAGCACTTCGCGCCGGGGCGGGTTGCGCCAGCCGCGTCGCAGCCCGAACGCGATATTTTGCGCCACCGTCAGATGCGGAAACAGCGCGTAGTCCTGAAACAGATAGGCCACCCGCCGTGACCGGGCGGGCAGGCACACGCCCGCCTGCGCATCGAACAGCACGCGGCCATTGATCTGGATGCGCCCGGCATCCGGACGCAGCAGACCCGCCACGGCGCGCAGCGTCAGGCTCTTGCCCGCGCCCGAGGGCCCGAACAAGGCAATGCGCTTGGACGACGACGTAAACGCGGCGTCCAGTTCAAAGTGCCGGTCGCCCGACACCATGCGTTTTTGCACGTGGATGCTGACGCTCATCGGCCGCCTCCGTCGCGGGCGCGGGCGCCCTTGGGCACCAGCTTGCCCGCCACCACCAGCACCACCACGCAGGTGATGGACGTGACCAGCACCAACAGGTTGGCGGTACGATCATCGCCCGCCTGCACCGCTTCGTAGATGGCCACCGACAGCGTCTGGGTACGGCCCGGCAGATTGCCCGCGATCATCAGCGTGGCGCCGAATTCGCCCAGGGCGCGGGCGAAAGCCAGCAGCACGCCCGCCAGGATGCTGCGCGCCGCCAGGGGAAGCGTCACGCGGAAAAACACGCCGATTTCGCCCACGCCCAACACCCGGGCCGCGTTCTCAAGCTGCGCGTCCACGTTGTCGAACGCTGCCCGCGCCGACTTGAACACCAGCGGAAACGCCACGATGGACGCGGCGATCACCGCGCCCTGCCAGGTGAAGACCAGTTCGATATTCCACTTGGCCAGCGTTTCGCCGATGATGCCGCGACGACCCAGCAAGACCAGCAGGTAATAGCCCAGCACGGTAGGCGGCAGCACCAGCGGCAGGGTCAGCAGCGCGTCCAGCACATCGCCACCGGGCCAGCGCCAGCGCGACAGGCCATAGGCCGCGGCGGTGCCGGCCAGCGTGGCCAGCAGCGTGGCCCAGCCCGCCCCCTTCAGCGACAGCAGCAGCGGGACCCAGACGGGATCAGTCATCGGTGGCCGCCGTCAACCCGGTTCAGGGCTGTTGAAAGCCGTAGCGCGCCAGGATGGCCTGGCCGGCGGGCGACAGCACATAAGCCACAAAGCGCTGGGCTTCCTGGGCGGCGGCCTGGCGCGCGGTCACGGCAATGGGATAGGTGACCGGGGTTTGCGACTTCACGCGCAGCGCCACCTTGACCTTGTCGGGCATGATGGCGGCGTCGGTGGCGAACACGAAGCCGGCATCGACCTCGCCGCGCGAGACATAGTCCAGGCTTTGGCGCACGTTCTGCGCCAGCACGCTCTTGGCCTGCACGGCGGTCCACAAGCCGGCTGCTTCCAGTGCGCCCTGCGTGTAGCGCCCCACCGGCACCGAAGCCGGGTTGCCGTAGGCGATGCGCTTGATGTCCGCGCGCGTCAGGTCGTTCAGGGATGTGATGTTGGCCTTGCTGTCGGCCGGCACGATCAGCACGATCTGGTTGGCGGCGAAGTCCGCGCGCGAATCGCGCCGCACGGCCTTTTCCTCTACCGCCTTGTCCATCGCCTTCTGGTCCGCCGACGCAAACACATCGGCGGGCGCGCCTTTCACAATCTGCTGCAACAGCACATCGGACGCGCCGAAGTTCAGCACGACATGGGTACCGGGGTGCTGCTTTTCATAGCCCTGCGCCACATCCTTGAACGCGTTGGTCAGGCTGGCCGCGGCGGACACGACCAGATCGGCGGCCTGGGCGCCTGCGCCCCACAGCGCGGAAATCGCCAGCGTCAGCGCCAGCATCGGACGTTTGCAAGACATGGTCTTCCTTGAAAGGGGGTCGAAAACAGGGCCCCACCGGAAACGAAATATATAGAGGTATATAACGCCCGTCAATTTGCCATCACGCGCGGTCTGCGCCCGATCAAACCCAGGAAAAAAGCGGGATCAGCCGCGCGCGACCGTCGTGACGTGAACCGAGGCGGGCGCCAGCGCGTCGCGCAGACTGGCCAGCGCCAGTTCGGGCTGCGCCGCGCCGCACATGAAGATGTCCAGCGCGGCGAACTCGTGCTCGGGCCAGGAATGGATGCTGATATGCGATTCGCTCAGCATGACGACGCCGGTCACGCCCGAACCTTCGCCAAAAAGATGAAAATGCGCGCTTAACACGTGCGCGCCCGCGGCTCGCGCCGCCGCGATCAGCTGCGCTTCCAGGGCCACGGCGTCGGTCAGGCGATGGGCCGGCACCCCGCGAAAGTCGGCCAGCACATGAAGGCCCGCAGGATCATGCACGGTCACTTGTGCGACCCGCCCGACGACCAGCCCGAGCTACCGGATGAACTGCTGCCCCAACTGCTGCTGCTGCCGCCGCCCCCGCCGCCCACCATGCGCACGCCGGGGGAATTGAAACCCGTCGCCGCCAGCACCACCACCAAGGCGTACACGCCATACAGGAACTTGCCCATGGTCCTAGTCGTCCCCTTCGGAAAGCTTGTCCGCCATCTTGGCGGGTAACCACAAGAATGCCAGCCCGATCAGGATCGGGACAAAGCGGCCGCCCAGGATATTGCTCAAATTCAGGAACACCATGCCGATGGTCGCGATCCAGGCCCATTTGCCATAGCTGCCCTTCTTGCCGCCCATCGGCCGGGCTTTCTGCGCGGCCAGCTTGGGGTCGTCGAACCACTGAGCCAATTGCGCGGGCGCCACGGGCGACGATGCCGACCAGCCCAATTCCGATTCGCTACGTTCACGCGTCAGCTTGAGCGTGCCCGCCTTGTAGTCGGTGATGTGCGTGGTGTCGCCCGCCTTGACACGCCAGTTGAACGCACCCAGCGGCATCTCGACTTGCGAGGTGTAGTCGTACAGCTTCTGGTACAGCTTCGAACGCCAGCGCACGCTGGTGGCGTTGTTCGGGCTGGGCCAGGTGTCGCACACCTGCACGCGTTCCCAGCCTTCGTCCGTTTCCACCAGCCAGATAAAGCCCTTGGCCGGATTGAACAGCAGGTATTCGATCCAGTCCGACGGCTCTTCGGGATCGCGGTCGGCGCATTTCATCAGGCCGATCAGCGTGTAGCTGGCGCCGTCGATCTTGGCCACCGCGCCCAGCGACAAGGAGGTCTTGACGGACTTGACCTTGCGCGCCTTCTCGATGACTTCGGCGGTGGGCCCGGAACAGTCGACGGTTGCCGCGCAAGACGGGCACACCACAGTCGTTGCCATGGCCGCCACGAAGCTGATCGGCGCCCCGCAGTTGGGGCAGTCCAGCGCCTTGATCTGGCCGCGATAACGGCCGGCCGTCTCTTCCACCTGTTCGTTGCTGCGCAACGTGGCCGCCTGCATGGCGGACAGGTCAAAGGCCTTGCCGATGTACAGCTGGGGCTCGGGGCCGTCGGAAAAATCCAGCGTAAGGAACGCGTCCAGGCTGCGGAAATCGGCCACCTTGGCGTCCCAGCCATCGCCGGGCACGAAGGGCAATTCGCCCTGCGCGCCGCCGGCGCGCGCGCGGCGCACGTCCGCGGCAATGAACCGCTGCCCATCCAGCTTGAGCTCATCGCCCGGCGAGATGTCGGCAAACGCGGGCATGCCCTGCACCGACTTGACGCCGCGCCGCCGGGTCAGCGCGTACTGGCCCGACGCGTCCGACAGCCAGCCGTCGGCGCCATCGTCGAACCACACGTACCACTCGTTCCAGAAGCCGTCGTCGTAGCGCAGCTGGATACGGCCGATCACGTCGAAACGCTTGCCGTCCACGCTGCCCGCCGCGCCCAGGCACAGTGGCGAATAGTCTTCCAGCACGTCGGCCATTTCGCCGATGCGCTTGACCGAGTCGGCATCTTTGAGCAAGGTGCTGCGGCATGCGCCGCAGACTGCCATGACGGAAGCGGTGGACGTGAACTTGACCGGGGCGCCGCACTGCGGACACAGAACCTGCTGCATGGGACCTTAGCTGGTAAGTTTCTTCAGCACTTCGGCCTTGGCCGTGTCGTAATCGGCGGCGGTGATCAGCCCTTTATCCAGCAGGTCTTTCAGCTGTTGCAAGCGCGCGACCGGGTCGGCGCCGGCGGCTGCGGGCGCAGGCTGAGCCGGCTGAGCCGGCTGTGCGGGTTGTGCGGGTTGCGCGGGTTGCGCGGGCTGTCCGGGCTGCCCCACGCCCAGCCCCGCCGCCATTGTCTGCCCCAGCGCGGCACCGGCCGCCAGGCCCGCGCCGATGCCGGCGATGCCGCCTTCGTTCTGCGCGGCCAGCGGAATGGACGTGGCCGTCTGGTACTGGGTGAACTTGCCCAGGTCGCCCGCCATGCCCATGGAAATACGCGTGTCCAGCGCCTTTTGCAGCTCTTCGGGCAGCGACACGTTTTCAACCGTGAAGTTGTCCAGCTTGACGCCATAGCGATCGAACACCGGCGCCAGCGCCTCGCTGATGCTTTGCGACATCAAGCCCTGGTTGCCGGCAATATCCAGGAACGGCACCTTGGAGCCGCCCAGCGCCGTCGTCATGGCAGCCACCACCATATTGCGCAGCTGCAATTCCAGGTCGTCCACCGTGTATTCGTCGCGCGTGCCGCTGATTTCGCGATAGAACTTGGCCGGGTCCGAGATCTGGTACGAATACACGCCAAACGCGCGCAGCCGCACCATGCCGAACTCGCTGTCACGCAGCGTCACCGGCTGGGCCGTGCCCCAGCGCCGGCCCAATTGCAGGCGCGTGCTGAAAAAGATCACGTCCGACTTGAAGGGCGACTCGAACAGCTTGTCCCAGTTCTTCAGGTACGTCAGGATCGGCAGCGTCTGCGTCGTCAGCTTGTACATGCCGGGGCCGAACACATCGGCCACCTTGCCTTCATTGACGAACACGGCCATCTGCGATTCACGCACCGTCAGGCTGGCGCCGTACTGAATTTCGAAATCCTGCATCGGATGGCGCCAGGCGAGCACGCCGTCGCGATCTTCGTTCCATTGCAGGATGTCGATGAACTGCTTGCGAATAAAGGAACCGAGACTCATAGGTCCTCCCGTGTCAGGTGGGATTGCGCGCCGGCCTTCAGGTCAGGCAGGCTGCGTTCACGATACCGGCGGCCAGCGAGATCGAACCGATCAGGCCGCCCATGGCGATATTGTTTTGTTCGATGGCCTCGTTCATGCCGGCAATGGCCTTGTTGACCACGACGTAAACGACGATCTGCACCAGCATGGCGGCCACGCCCCACACCAGGAACATCACGAAGCTGGCATGCACGGCAATGCTGGAACACAAGGTGAAGCTGAAGCCCACCAACGCACCGCCATAGGACAGCACGGCGGCGATATTGCCTTCGCGGATCAGGTCGAATTCCTTGTAGCGGGTCACGGCGGTATAGACCGCCGTGAAAACGCCCAGCATGACCAGCGCCGAGACGATATAGATCAGATAGGTCACCGCCGGATGCATCGCTTCTCCCATTGCCACCCTCCTAATTGCGCGCAGTATATACGCGGCGTTCGATATACTGCGAACGCATTTTTCGCCCCGGACACCCCAATGCGCGACCGCGTTCTCATCCTATCGGTATTGATCGTTGCTTCCTGCGGCTTGGGCTATGAGCTCATCAGCAGCGCGCTGGCCAGCTATTTACTGGGCGATTCGATCCTTCAGTTCTCCTCCGTTATCGGCTGCTATTTGTTCGCCATGGGCATCGGTTCGTGGTTGTCAAAATATGTAAGAGACGAAGACGTTTTGAATCGCTTTATCGACGTCGAACTGCTGGTGGCGTTGCTGGGCGGCGTATCGGCCGCCGTGCTGTTCCTGGTGTTTGCGTGGCTGTCCGCGCCTTTTCGCGCGGCGCTGTACGTGGGCGTCTTCGTCATCGGCTTGATGGTGGGAATGGAGATCCCGCTGGTGATGCGCGTGTTCAACCAGCGCAAGGCCGAATTCCGCGAAATCGTCAGCCGCGTGTTGACGTTCGATTATCTGGGCGCGCTGGCGGTGTCGCTGATCTTTCCGCTGCTGCTGGCGCCCAAGCTAGGCCTGCTGCGCACCAGTTTCCTGTTCGGCATCCTGAACGCCAGCGTGGCCTTGTGGACCACGTGGCTGTTTCGCGCCGAAGTGCGCCGCCCCGGCGAAAAAGCCATCCGCGCCTGCGTCGTGATCGGCTTTCTGGCGCTGGGCTTCATCTATTCCACCGCGATGACGGCCTGGGCCGAAAAGGGCTTGTACGGCGATGACGTGGTGCACGCCGAAACCACGCCGTACCAGCGCCTGGTGGTCACGCGCTGGCATGACGACCTGCGCCTGTACATCAACAACAACCTGCAATTCTCGTCGCGTGATGAACATCGGTATCACGAATCGCTGGTGCATCCGGGGCTGCAAACGCTGCCCTGGGCGCGCAACGTCCTGGTGCTGGGCGGCGGCGATGGCTTGGCGGTGCGCGAAATCCTTAAGTACAAGCATATCCAACACATCACGCTGGTGGACCTGGACCCGGCGATGACCGGATTGTTTTCGCGGTCCGATCCCCTGGTCGCGTTGAACCAGGGCGCGCTGAACGATCCGCGCGTCACCGTCATCAATGACGATGCCGGCCGCTGGCTGGAAACGCACGCCGAGGTCTACGACTTCATCGTGGTGGACTTTCCCGACCCGTCCAACTTCGGCCTGGGCCGCCTGTATTCCGTGCCCGTCTATCACCTGATGGCGCGCCACCTGGCGGAAAACGGCTACATGGTGATCCAGTCCACCTCGCCCTACTTCGCGCCGCGTTCGTTCTGGAGCGTGAACGCCACGCTGAAGGAAGCCGGCTTGAACACCTGGCCGTACCACACCTACGTGCCGTCGTTTGGCGATTGGGGTTTCATCCTGGCCAGCAAGCGGCGCGACTACACGCCGCCCGACAAGATCACCGTGCCCACGCGCTACCTGGACCCGGCCACCACGCGAGAACTGTTCCACTTCCCGGCCGACATGCCCGCGCTGGAGATGCCGCCCAACCGCTTGAACGAGCAATCGCTGGTGCGCTATTTCGACGAGGACTGGCGCAAGGTCATCCGCTGATGCGCCGTCGCAGCTTTCTTCTGGGCGCGGCCACGGCGGCGGTGGCGGGCACCGCCGGCTACTACCGCCAGCGCATCGTCGAGACCCCGGCAAACGTGGCCTACCCCGGCATGCAGGCGGGCCACGCCTTGCGCGACGGCGCCGTTCTGCCCGCCGCCACCGCGCACCATCGGCACCAGGTCGTCATTCTGGGCGCGGGCGTGGCCGGCCTGTCGTGCGCGTGGAAGCTGGCGCGCGAAGGGTTCACCGACTTTGTCGTGGTGCAGGGGCCGGAATTCGGCGGCAACGCCGCTGCCGGGCGGCAGGACGAACTGCACTATCCGCTGGGCGCGCATTACCTGCCGCTGCCCTCGATGGCATCCACCCATGTGCGCCAGATGCTGGCCGACTTCGGCATCATCGAACACGGCGCGGGCGATGTCCGGCCGGTGTATGACGAATCCATCCTGGTGCATTCGCCGCAAGAACGCCTGCTGCGCAACGGGCACTGGGAAGACGGGCTGCTGCCCATGACGGGCCTGCCCGACGCCGACGTGGCGCAGCACCATCGCTTCCTGGCGCTGGTCGAACGCCTGCACACGCAGCTGGGCAATGACGGGCGGCGCGTGTTCAGCATCCCGCTGGTGCTGTCCTCGCAAGACCCGGCGTGGCGCGCGCTGGATCAGATCACTTTCAAGCAATGGCTGGAGCGCGAAGGCTACACGTCCCCCGCCTTGCACTGGTACCTGAACTACTGCTGCCGCGACGACTACGGCGCGGGCTACGACGTGGTGTCGGCCTGGGCCGGCCTGCACTACTTTGCCAGCCGCGACGGCCACGCCGCCAACGCCGGTGAAGGCGCGGTGCTGACGTGGCCGGGCGGGCTAGGCGTGCTGGCCGACCGCATGCGCCAGGCCATCGACAGCAAGCTGGGGCACGCGCGCTGGCTCATGGCGGGTACGGCGGTGCGCATCGTTGACACGCCCGCCGGCCCGCTCACCACCTGCTTGGCCACGGCCCCGACGCCGGGCGCCTACACGTTGCAAAGTCGGCGCACCGTCTGCGCCATGCCTTTGTTTGTGGCGCAACGGCTGTTGCCCGACATCCGCGCCTATGGCTATGACCCCGCCGTGCATGCGTCATCGCATGCGCCCTGGCTGGTGTCCAATTTTCTGCTGGAAGGCTATCCGCGGGAAGCGCCGGGCGAGCCGCTGTCCTGGGACAACGTCGTCTATCAAGGCCGCGCGCTGGGTTATGTGGTGTCCACGCACCAGCTGCTGCGCGTGGCGCGTTCGCCGCGATCCGTCTTCACGGCCTATCACGCCTTAAGCGCGCAGACACCGAACGCGGCGCGGCGGTGGCTCAGCACGGCCAGCCCCGAAGCCCTACGCGAAGAAGCCGCCGCCGACCTGATCGCCGCCTACGGCCGGGAATTCTGGCGGCATGCGCGCCGGCTGGACATCACCGTGCGCGGCCATGCCATGGCCTCGCCGCTATGCGGCAGCCTGTCCAACGCCGGGCTGGCCGCGCTGCGCCAGGTGGACGGCCCCGTGCTGTTCGCGCACGCCGACTTGTCCGGGTATTCCGTCTTCGAGGAAGCGTCCTGGTGGGGCGTGGTGGCGGCCGGGCGGATACTGGGGCAAGCGTTGCCAAGCGCTTGATTCGAGCCCTTGCCACAGGGCGATGCGCGCCTGACAGGCGACCCGCGATTTTGCTACACGCGCCCGCGGCCGCTGCCCTACAATCGCCCGTCATTCGGGCTACGAAGAAGAACACATGGGTAAGCACGTCATCGTCCTGGGCGCCGGCATCGTCGGCGTGTGCTGCGCGCTGGAGCTGGTGCGACGCGGCTTGCGCGTGACGCTGGTCGATCGGCAGGCGCCCGGCATGGAAACATCGATGGGCAACGCGGGCGTGCTGGCGCGCAGTTCGCTGATGCCGTTCAACCACCCCGGCCTGTGGGGCCAACTGCCCCGGCTGATGAAGAACAACACCGTGCAGTTCCGGTATCGCGCGTCCTATCTGGCGCGGAACCTGGGCTGGGCCTCACGCTTCTTGCTGAACGCGCGGCCGTCCGTGTTCAAGGAAACCACGCGCGCGCTGGACGAACTGATCCGGCTGTCCGCCCCCGAACACCTTAGGCTGCTGGATGCCGCCGGCGCCCGCCATCGTTTGCGCGACACCGGCTGGGTGTTCCTGTACCGCAGCCCGGCCGCCTGGAACGCCGGCGCGTTGGCGCGCACGACGTTCGCGCAATACCAGGTGCCCACGCAAACGCTGGACCCGG
The DNA here is from genome assembly GCF_053543755.1 of Achromobacter semiaridum. Lineage (NCBI taxonomy): Bacteria > Pseudomonadati > Pseudomonadota > Betaproteobacteria > Burkholderiales > Alcaligenaceae > Achromobacter > Achromobacter semiaridum. The sequence goes on from NZ_JBLVOL010000015.1 coordinate 72,406, forward strand.
TTGAACTGGCCGCGTTGGAACCCGCGCTGTCACCCATCTTTCACCGTGCGCTGTGGATCCAGGGTTCGTATTCCGTTGACGATCCGCAGGCCGTGGTCAGCGCATACGCCGACCTGTTCCGGCAAGCGGGCGGCACGGTCAAGGCAATGACGGCCACGGGCATCCGGCGCGACGCCCAGGGCTGGACGGTGCTAGGGGCCCAAGGCTCGGAAGCCCTGACCGCCGATCAGTTGGTGGTGGCGTTGGGGCCGTGGTCCAAGGCGCTGCTCAAGACCACCGGCATCGACCTGCCCATGGCGTTTGAACGCGGTTATCACATGCACTATCGCGGCCAGGACGGCGCCCGCGTGACGCGACCGGTGTACGACACCGGCGGCGGCTATGTGCTGTCGCCCATGGCGCGCGGGCTGCGCTTGACCACGGGCGTGGAACTGGACGCCTGCGACGCCGCGCCGTGCACGACGCAACTGGATCTGGCCGAAGCGCGAGCGCGCGAGGCGTTCCCGCTGGGTGTACGCGTGGACCCCGCCGCCTGGTTGGGCCGGCGCCCCACCCTGCCCGACAGCCGCCCGATGATCGGGCAGGCCCCCAGGCACCCGGGGCTATGGCTGGCGCTGGGGCATCAACACATAGGCTTCAGCACGGCGCCGGGCACGGCGAAGATATTGGGCGAACTGATGTTCGACAATGCCGACCCGTCGCGCCACCAAGCGTTCCGGCCGGGGCGCTTCATCTAGGGCGCTTCGGCCAGAGCCGCTTCGTTCAGAGCTTTTCACCACCAGGCGCGGGCGTTGATGGACCGCACCTGGGGCTGGGAAGCGCCAGCTATCACCCCAGCAACAACGCGTCGTCCGACAGCTTTTCGCCCCGCACGCGCTCGAACATCGCCAGCAGATCCGGCACGTCCATGCCGCGGCGTTCATCGCCCGACACGTCCAGCACCACCTGCCCTTGATGCAGCATCACCGTGCGGTCGCCCACGTCCAGCGCCTGCCGCATGCTGTGCGTGACCATCATCGTGGTCAGCTGGCTTTCGGCAACGATGCGCGCCGTCAGTTGCAGCACGAAGTCGGCGGTGCGCGGGTCCAGCGCGGCGGTGTGCTCGTCCAGCAGCAGGATGCGCGACGGCTGCAAGGCCGCCATCAGCAGGCTGACTGCCTGGCGCTGGCCGCCGGACAGCAGGCCGATGCGGTCGGTCAACCGGTTTTCCAGGCCCAGGCCCAAGGTGGCCAGACGTTCACGAAAGCCGTCCTTCATCGACGCCTTGACCGCGCGGCTATAGCCGCGGCGCACGCCGCGCATCTGCGCCAGCGCCATGTTTTCTTCGATGGTCAGGTCTTCGCAGGTGCCCGCCATGGGGTCCTGGAAAACGCGGGCCACGCGGCCGGCGCGCGCCCACACGGGCTGACGCGTCACGTCCACGCCGTTGATGTCGATGCGGCCCGAATCAATCGGCAGGTCGCCCGACACCGCATTCAGGAACGTGGACTTGCCGGCGCCGTTGGACCCGATGACGGTCACGAACTGGCCAGACGGAATTTCCAGCGACAGCCCGCGCAGCGCGCGCGTTTCGATGGGCGTTCCCGCGTTGAAGGTAATTTTCAGATCTTTTGCGGACAACATATCAGCGCCCCTTCTTGCCGACGATACGGCGCTTGAGCATCGGGATGACCAGGGCAATCGTGACCAGCACCGCGGTGACAAGGTTCAGGTCTTGTGCCTTCAGGCCGATGAAATCGCTATTGAGCGCCAGCGCGATGAAAAAGCGGTAGACGATGGCGCCGATGATGACGGCCAGCGTCGCCAGCACCAGCTTGCGCGACGGCAGGATGCTTTCGCCGACAATCACCGCGGCCAGGCCGATCACGATGGTGCCGATGCCCATCGAGATATCGGAACCGCCCTGCGTCTGCGCGAACAGCGCGCCGGCCAGCGCCACCAGCGCGTTGGACAGCGCCATGCCGCCCATGATCATGCGGCCGGTGTTGACGCCCTGCGCGCGGGCCATGCGGCCGTTGGACCCGGTGGCGCGCACGGCCAGCCCGGTCTGCGTGGCAAAGAACCAGTCCAGCGCCAGCTTGGCCAGGATGACGATCACGATCAGGATCAGCGGGCGCGCGACATAGTCGGATATCCAGCCCGGCTGCAAGATGGTGAACACGGTGGGTTCGGTGATCAGCGGAACGTTGGGCTTGCCCATGATGCGCAGGTTGATGGAATACAGCGCGATCATCATCAGGATGCTGGCCAGCAGGTCCATGATCTTGAGCTTCACGTTCAGCATGCCCGTGATCAGACCCGCGACCGCGCCCGCGAACGTCGCGATGATCGTGGCGGAAAACGGGTCGGTGCCCGACGCAATCAGCGTGGCACAGACGGCGCCGCCCAACGGAAAGCTGCCGTCAACGGTCAGGTCGGGGAAGCGCAGCAGGCGAAAGGAGATGAACACGCCCAAGGCCACCAGGCTGAAGATCAGCCCGATCTCCAACGCGCCTAACAACGAGAACAATGACATGGGTTAAATCCAATCAGGGTAAGGAAGGTGCATATTAAAGAGTTGAAACGTCGGATTTCTTGCGTTCGGGCATCAGTTTTACCCGAGCTTTCGCAACAAACGTTTCCCGGTTCGTCATTTTCTCGCGTTTCGTTCCAAAGCAGCCGCGCGCTTGCCGGACCGGCCGGAAAGCGACGTCGTTCAAAGCCAGGAAAGGGAGCAAAACGGCAGGACCCGGTCGCGGCGCGACCCGAAAAAAGCTTAACAAAAACCCCGCGCACGCCGGGAGGCGTGGCGGGGTCTGGCGGGCGTCGCTTTACTTCACGACCACCGCGGCGGACTTGATTACGGCGTCCGACAGCGTCACGCCCTGCTTGGCGGCGGCGCCCGGGTTCACGTAGAGCTCAAGCTTCGAGATGACTTCCGACGGAATGGCGCCGGGCTTTTCACCCTTGAGAATGCGCACGACCACCTTGCCCGTCTGCACGCCCAGGTCGTGGTAGTTGATGCCCAGCGCCGCGATACCGCCGCGCTTGACGCTGTCGGTGTCGGAGGCGATCAGCGGGATCTTCGCGTCGTTACCCACCTTGACCAGCGATTCATACGCCGACACGACGTTGTTGTCGGTGTTGGTGTAGATGACGTCGACCTTGCCGATCAGGCTGCGCGCGGCCGAGGCCACATCAACCGAACGCGGGGCGGCGGCTTCGACCAGGCTCATGCCCGACTTGGGCAGGATTTCCTGCAACTTTTTCACCACCACGACCGAGTTGGCCTCGCCCGGGTTGTAGACGATGCCCACGCGCTTGGCGTTGGGAACGATTTTCTTGATGAGTTCAACCTGCTTTTCCAGCGCCAGCATGTCCGACACGCCGGTCACGTTGGTGCCGGTGGCGTCCATGCTTTTGACCAGCTGCGCTGCCACGGGGTCGGTCACGGCCGAATACACCACGGGCACGTCCTTGGTGGCGGCCACAACGGCCTGGGCCGACGGCGTGGCGATCGCGACGATGGCGTCGGGGCGATCACCCACGAACTTGCGGGCGATCTGCGCGGCCGTGCCGTTGTTGCCCTGCGCGCTTTGGTATTGCCACTTCAGGTTCTTGCCGGATTCATAGCCGGCCTGCTTCAGGGCGTCTTGCACCCCGTCACGCACGGCGTCCAGCGCCGGGTGCTCGACGATGGCCGTGATTGCCACCGACTTTTGCTGCGCCGACACTGGTGAGGCGATAGCCATCGCCAGCGCCATGGCGCCAACCGTCAGAAAATGTTTTTTTCCGATCAGCATACGTAAGCTCCTTGAACCCTTGGTTTTTGTTCGTTATTACAACTACGCCGGCGGCTTCCCGTCGGTCGGTCAGCCGTAAAGCCATATAGTCTAACTTGCCGCCAGACAAAAGAATTTGCGGGGAATCCCTGAAATGGTGCATGCCGGCAAGCATGCCCCACGCCGGGGCGCGCGGCGCCAATATACTAAATATCGTCACGCCGACGGCTGCCCGTCGGACGCAAACCAAAGGCCTCACCATGATCAAACGCGCTCTGGGCCGCTCCGGCCTGCAAGTTCCCCCCCTGACTTTCGGCGGCAACGTCTTCGGCTGGACCGTCGACGAAGCCGGGGCCTATTCCCTGCTTGACGCCATGGTGGACGCGGGCCTGAATTTCATCGACACGGCCGATGTGTATTCGCGCTGGGTGCCCGGCAACCAGGGTGGCGAATCCGAAACGCTGATCGGTAAATGGCTCAAGCGATCCGGCAAGCGCGACCGCGTGATGATCGCCACCAAGATCGGCATGGAAATGGGCCCCGACGCGCGCGGCCTGGCGCCTGCCTACATCCGGCGTTCACTGGATGCCTCGCTGGCGCGCCTGCAAACGGATTATGTGGACCTGTACCAGTCGCACCAAGACGACCCCGATACGCCGTTGACCGACACGCTGGCCGAATACGCCAAGCACATTGAATCGGGCAAGGTGCGCGCCATCGGCGCGTCAAACTATACGGCGGTGCGCCTGTCGGAAGCGCTGATCGCGGCCGAACGCCACGACCTGCCGCGCTACGAAAGCATCCAGCCCGAATACAACCTGTACAACCGCGCCGCGTTCGAGACCGGGCTGCAAGGCCTGGTGAAAACGCAGCAGATGGGCACCATCAACTATTACGCGCTGGCAAGCGGCTTTCTCAGCGGCAAATATCGCAGCGCGGCCGACGCCGGCAAAAGCGCGCGCGGCCAGAAAATCGTGGACACCTATCTGAACGAACGCGGCCTGCGCATCCTGAAGGCGCTGGACGAGGTCTCGGAAGACGCCGGCTGCACGCCCGCGCAAGCCGCGCTGGCTTGGCAGATTGCGCAGCCGGGCATCACCTCTCCCATCGTCAGCGCCACGTCGCTGGCGCAGCTTGACGAACTGGTCAAGGCCGCCAGCCTGACGCTGACGCATGACCAGTTGGCCAAGCTGAGCCAGGCCAGCGAGTGGCGCTAAGGCGTCAATCCAGCTTCACGCCGGAATCTTTCACCACCTTGGCCCAGCGGTCGACTTCGCTATCGACGAACTTGCCGAAGTCGGCGCCCGTCAGCGTCGGCACCGCCGAACCGTTACCGGCCCAGGTTTCCTTCAGCTTCGGGGTGTTCAGCGCCTTGGTGATTTCAACCGCCATCTTGTCGACCGCCTCTTTGGGCGTGCCGGTCGGCGCCCAGATGGCGTACCAGGTCGACACGACGTAGTTCGGCACGCCGGCTTCGGCGGCGGTCGGCACGTTCGGCAACGAGGCTGACCGTTCGTTGGCGGCCACGGCCAGGGGTTTGATGGCGCCCGCGCGTATATGTCCGGACGACGAACCCAGCCCATCAAACGCCAGGTCTACCTGACCACCTATCAACGCGGACAGCATCGGGCCGGCGCCCTGGTACGGCACGTCCACCAGCTTGATGCCGGTCTGCATGGCGAACAACTCGCCCGCCAGATGGTGCGTGCTGCCCTTGCCGGCAGTGCCGTAGTTGATTTCGCCCGGATGCTTCTTGGCGTAATCGACGAATTCCTGCAAGGTCTTGACCGGCAATTTGCCGGCGTTGATCACCACCACCTGCGGCGGCTGCGCCACCAGCGCGACCGGCACGAAGTCCTTCTGGATGTTGTAGTTCAGGCTTTTGTACAGCGACGGGGCCAACGCGTGGTGCGCGCCGCCCATGAAGAAGGTGTAGCCGTCGGGCCGGGCCTTGGCGGCAACACCCGCGCCTACGGTACCGCCCGCGCCGCCCTTGTTGTCGATCACCACCGTCTGGCCCAATTGCATGGTCAGTTGCTGGGCCAGCGGGCGGGCGAAGGTGTCCGTGCCGCCGCCTGCGGGGAACGGAACGATCAGCGTGATGGGGCGCTCTGGCCATTGCGCGGCGGCCGTGCCGCCGAAACCCAGGGCTGCCACGGCGAATAGGGCCACGGCGGACTTGCGAACTTTCATAATGTCTCCTCTTGCTGCATCACGGGGACGGCGCGGTTGTGTGCGTCTCGTCTCTTGAAATTCTTATTGAATGAATGCTGCCAGGACTGCAAGGCGTAGTCGGATCGAGTCGGAAGCCCTCCTGTGTAGAAAAAAATGCCGACCTGTGCAGGCCGGCATCTGGCATGGCGTCAAAGCGCCTTGTAGGTCTCGCGCAGCACGTTCTTTTGCACCTTGCCCATGGTGTTGCGCGGCAGCTGGTCAACGATATGCACGCGCTTGGGCACCTTGAAGTTGGCGATGCGCGACTTCAGCTCCAGCTGCATCGCGCCCGCGTCCAGCGAAACGCCGTCCTTGGGCACGACCACCGCGACGACGGCTTCGCCGAAGTCCGCGTGCGGCACGCCGATGACCGCCGATTCCGCCACGCCGGGCATGTCGTCGATCAGCGTTTCGATTTCCTTGGGATAGACGTTGAAGCCGCCCGAGATAATCAGGTCCTTGCTGCGCCCGACGATGGACAGCGTGTCGGCGGGTACGTCGCGCCCGGCGGATTCGCCGCCCCAGCGGCCGACGTCGCCCGTCTTGAACCAGCCGTCTTCGGTGAATTCCTCGCGCGTTTTTTCCGGCATGCGCCAGTAGCCCGAGAACACGTTGGGGCCACGCACCTGCACATTGCCAATTTCGCCCGGCGCCAGCGGCACGCCCGCGTCGTCCACCACGCGCACCTCAACGCCCGGCAAGGCGCGCCCAACGGTGCCCGCCAGGCGTTCGCCCTGGGCGGGATCATAGGGGTTGGACGTCAGCATGACGGTTTCGCTCATGCCGTAACGTTCCAGGATGGCGTGCCCGCTGCGCGCCTTGAAGTCGGAAAACGTTTCGGCCAACAGCGGCGCCGAACCAGAGATGAACAGACGCATGTTGGCGCACACGGCGCGGTCAAAGCGCGGGTCGGCCAGCAGGCGGACGTAGTACGTCGGCACGCCCATCATCACCGTGCATTGCGGCAGGTAATGCAGCGCCTGGTCGGCGTCCAGCTTGGGCAGCCAGATCATCTTCGCGCCGGCCAGCAAGGCGCCGTGCGACGCCACGAACAGGCCGTGCACGTGGAAGATGGGCAGCATGTGCAGTAGCACGTCGTCTTCGCGCCAGCCCCAGTATTCATGCAGCACCTGGGCGTTGGCGGCCAGGTTGCCGTGCGACAGCATCGCGCCCTTGCTGCGGCCGGTGGTGCCGGACGTATACAGAATGGCGGCCAGGTCGTCGGGCTTGCGCTGCACGGTCTTGAACGTTTGCGGCAGGCCGGCGGCCGCCTCCAGCAGCGTGCCGGTGCGGTCTTCGTCCAGCGTGTAGACGTGCGCGCAGCCGGACTTGTCGGCGGCGCGTTGCACCCAGTCCAGGTTCTTGCTGGCGCAAACCACCACGGCGGGCTCGGCGTTGCCCAGGAAGTATTCGATCTCGGCTTCGCGGTAGGCGGTGTTCAGCGGCAGGTACACCAGCCCGGCGCGCAAGGTGGCCAGGTACAGCAGCAGCGCTTCCGGCGATTTTTCGACTTGCACGGCCACGCGCGAGCCGTCCGGCAGGTCCAGCGATGTCAGCAGGTTGGCCAGGCACGCGGTGGCACGGTCGATGTCATCCCAGGTGTATTGCAGGTCGGGCGTTTCAAGCGCGACTTTGCTGCGGTCTTTGGGAAAGCCGCCTTGCAGGACAGCATAGAGGTTGGCGTTGCTCACCTTGGTCAGTCTCCGGAAAAGGAAGGGTCTACGCCGGCCAGGAAAGCGCGCACGCCTTCCTTGTGGTCCCGGCTTTCGGCATAGGAGAAATAATCTTGATATTCGTCTTCGGTCAAGGCGCCCTCTTGGGCAAGCCTGGCCGACAGGCGTTTATTGATGCGGGCGGCCAAGGGCGCGCCCTGGGCGATGCGATCCGCGCTGCGGCGGGCGGCATCGGCCACCTGTTCGTCGGGCACGATGCGCGTCAGCAGGCCCAGGCCGTGCGCCTCGTCGGCACCGAAGACCCGGCCTTCCAGCAAAATTGCCAGCGTGGCCGCGCGCCCGACCAGGGCCAGCAGGCCACGCATTTCATCGGGCGCCATGGGGAAGCCCAGGCGGTTGATCGGCACGCCGAAACGCGCCGACGCGCCGGCGATGCGCAAGTCGCACTGGCTGGCGATTTCCAGGCCGCCGCCCACGCACACACCTTCGATCTGGGCGATGACGGGGTGTGGGCAGTTGGCCACGGCCTGCAAGGCGGGCGCCAGGATGTGGCGGTGGTAGTGCTGCACGCCGGCGTGGTCGGCGCGTTGAACCGGAAATTCACGGATGTCGGCGCCCGCGGCAAAGTTGCCGCCTTCGCCCCGCACGATCACGCAGCGCACGGCGTTGTCGGCGGCCAGGCGCGTGAATACGTCGCCAAGCTCGCCCCACATGCCCACCGTTATCGCGTTCAGCCGCCCCGGGTGCGATAGCGTCACCCAGGCCAACGGCCCCTCGCGTTCCAGCCGCACGCGGCCGGTCACGTCTTGCGTCATGTCCCCTTGCCCCTTTTTTTATTGATATCGACCGCTTTGTAAAGCGATCAAGCCACGCGTCCGACTCCCCGGCTTACCTGCGGCTTACCTTCACCCAAGCGGGCAAGGTTTGTGTCCAGCTCGTCCAGGTCATATAGGTAATTGACCATCAGCGCGCAAGACTGCTTCATGCCCTTGACCGAGGTGTCGGCCGCCCAGTTCAAGCGTTCGATACGCGCGCCGTTACCCAGGTGAAAGCGCGCCACGGGGTCCAGCGGCAAGCCGTTTTTCATGGATTGCAAATACGTGGCGGCCAGCCGGAAGCCGGCGCGTTTGATCACGTCGGACGCCTTGCCCTGCGCGGCGGCCTTGGCCAGCCGCGACACCCAGCGCTGGCCGTCCGGCACCCCTTCGCGCTTGCGGTCCTTGGCGCGCGATTTGTCTTCGCGCACGATGGCTTCCACGGCGTCGGCGTCCAGCTTGCCCAGCCAATCCGAAAACCCGGGGATGGGCGACAGCGTGGCAAAGTTTTTCAGCTTGGGCAGTTCTTCCAGCAGCTGCTCGACCACGCGCTTGAGCAGGAAGTTGCCGAAGCTGATGCCCTTCAGGCCGGGCTGCGTATTCGAAATGGAATAGAAGATGGCCCAGCGCGCCTTGTCCAGATCCTGCGGCGGCAAGGTGCTGTCCAGCAGCACCTGCACGTTGTCGGCCATGCTGCTTGCAAACGCCACTTCCACGAAAATCAGCGGCACGCCCGGCATCTGCGGATGGAAATAGGCGTAGCAGCGGCGGTCCGGCGACACGCGGCGGCGCAGGTCGTCCCACGAGGTGATCTCGTGCACGGCTTCGTACAGGATCAGTTTTTCCAGCAGCGACGCGGGCGAATCCCAGGTCAGCGGGCGCAATTCCAGCAGGCCCACGTCAAACCAGGCGGACAGCAGCCCTTCCAGTTCCTTGTCCAGCCCCTGGATGCCCGAGACCTGCTTGCGCCAGCGCAGCATATCGGCGCGCAAATCCACCAGGAAACGCAGCCCATGCGGCAGCGCGTTGAAGCGTTTGAACAGGCGCGTGCCTTCGCCGCCGTCGCCCGCGTACGTGGCGCGCACCTGAGCCAGCGCCGCCAGCATCAGCCGGCGGTCCTTGCTGTCGGCCGCGCTGTATTGCTCGCACCAGCGGCGCGCCAGCTTGTTGGCCGCCACGTCGGTCAGGCGGGCTTCGAACAGGCGCCGCACCTCGGATTCGCTGGGCAGGCGCCCGCGTTCCCATAGTTTGCCCAAGCGCGTCATCAGGCTGGCGCCCTCGGCCGCCGCCGCGGGGTCGATCAGCTCGGGTTCGGGCTCAGGCGTGCGTGCGCCCCGCGCGGGCGCGAGATTGGCGGGTACGGACATGGGCGGGCTCCTCGATAACGATGGGATCGGATAACGCCGGATCGGCGGCGTCTTCATTGGCCAATATGCGCAGCGCTTCCAGCTGCCGCATCAAATGGGTGTGCGCCAGGGCCTGGGCGGCCTCGCTGTCGTGCGCTTTCAGCGCATCGAAAATGGCCAGGTGTTCGGCGCAGGATTGCTGGATGCGCCCGGGGCGCGCCAGGCTGCGGTGCCGCGACAGGCTCAGGACCTTGCGCAGGTTGCCCACCATGTCCGACAGCCATTGATTGCCGGCCAGCGCCTGGACGGCTTCGTGGATCAGGTAATTGGTTTGATAGTAGGCGTCGATGCGGCCGGCGCGAGCATGGCCGGCCAGCTCGGCGTGCAGCGGCTCAAGGGCCGCCAGTTCATCGTCGGTGGCCTTGCGGGCGGCTTCGAAGGCGCAGCGCCCTTCCAGCATGGCCATCAGCGGGAAGATGTCTTCAAGGTCTTGCGTGGACAGCTCATTGACGAAGCAGCCGCGGCGCGGCTCCAGCCGCACCAGCCCTTCGGTGGCCAACACCTTCAATGCCTCGCGCAAGGGGGTGCGGGAGATGCCCATTTCGCCCGCCAGCCGAAGTTCGTCGATCCATTCGCCGTTGGCCAGGGCGCGCGCGTGAATCATGCCGCGCAGGCGATCCGCGACTTCCAGGTACAGGGCTTGACGGACGATGGGTTGGCTCATGGGGGCCGGCGCGGGCAGCGCCGTAATTCATAATTATGAACAAGCCCATGTTAAATCCGGCCGGCGAAAAAGGTAAACCCCTGGAAAACCCGTTCCGCCAGCCGACGGATTCAGAAATGCAGAACGCCGTCCACGGCATGGCGCGTCAGCGCGCGCGCCCAGCGGCGGGCCGGCAGGCCGTATTTGGATTCCACGACTTCCGCCCTTGCCAGCAGGTCGGCGGGTGTGACTTCAAGACGGGGGCCGGAAAAGGCCAGCACGATCTGGTTGCCCGCGTCCACCTCGGGCAGCAACACGACGCGGTCGTCGAACGCCTTGGACAGGTTGTCGATGTTCTTGCCGAAGCTATCGTGGCGGCCGAACAGGTTCACGGCCACCACGCCAACGTCGCCCAGCACGCGGCGACAGTCGCGGTAGAACTTCACGCTGTCGCGCACCGGGCCTTCGGCCGAGGCGTCGTACAGGTCGACCATCAGCACCGGGCAGCGCCCGGCGTTGGCAGGATCGGCCACCCACTGGCCCGCGTCCGCATGTTCGACCAGCAGCCGGTTCGAGCCCGGCAGGCGAAAGAACATATGGCAGGCGGCGGTTACGCGCGGGTTCCATTCCACGGCCAGCAACGGGCTACGCGTGTGCTTGACGCAAAATCGCGCCAGCGACCCCGCGCCCAGGCCCAGCATGCCGATGGACTCTTCCTTGGGCGGTTCCAGGAACAGCAGCCAGGCCATCATTTGAGCGGTGTATTCCAGCACCAGTTCAGCCGGACGCTTGACGTGCATTGCACCCTGGACCCACGGGGTGTTGAAGTGCAGATAGCGCACGCCATCCAGCTCGGACAAGGTCGGCTGGTCCAGTTCAGAGGGGAAGTTCGATTTATTCATGGCGGCGATTGTAGGTCGGACGCCGCGCCCACGGGGGTTCAAGGCAAGTCTGCGCTTTCCTCGGCGGCGCCTTCCCAGATGCGCTCCAGCCACTGCGCGCACGACACGTCGGCGTGCAGGCTTGCCGCCAGCCGCAACACCCGCTTCAGATACAAGTGCGCGTCACATTCCCAGGTGATCCCCAGGGCGCCATGCACCTGGATGGCGTTCTGGGCCGCGCGCCGGCCCGCCTCTACCGCCAACAGCGGCACGTAAAGGCTGTCGCGTTCGGCCGAGGGCGCATCGGCATCGTGCGCGGCGGCGGCGGCTCGGCCGGCCAGACGCGCATCGTCCAGCGCCATCCAGTCGTCCGCCAGCCGGTGTTTGATGGCCTGGTTGGCGCCGATGGCGCGGTCAAACTGGCGCCGTTCGCGGGCATACGCCGCCGCCATGTCCAGCGCGGCACTTGCCGCGCCCCGCAGCTCGGCCGACCGCAGCAACGTCAACCGTGTCTTCAAGCGCCGCCACTGGCCGGCGTCCACCCGCACATCCACGGTTTCCTGCACGCCGGGACGCGCCGGGCTTGCGACGGGCATCGTCGGGTCCAGCCCTGCCCTGCCCGCCACGGGCGCGTGGCGTTCCAGCCGCAACACGCCCGGCGCCAGGCAATGCACGGCCAGGCCCGGCACGCCCAGGCCGGCGCCTTCCACAAACGCAGACCCGTCCGGCCGCAGCGCCACATCCGCGAAATACCGCTGGCCCTGCATCATCTGGCGCGCCCAGGTTGCCGCGGGCTCGGGCAAGCCCGCCTTGCACAGCGTGGGCAGCACCACCATGTTGGCCACCAGCGGCAGGCTCAACAGATGACGCCCAGCCGCTTCGGCCACCACCCAGGCGTCGGCCAGCCCCAGGCCCAGGCCGTCTTGTTCAGCGGGCGCCAGCAGTGCGGGCCACCCTTGTTCACACAGGTCCTGCCACAGCGCCAGCCGATCGGCGGCCGGCTGGGTCGCGGCGGCGCGCGCCACGCGGGACGGATGGCGATCCGCCAGAAAGCGCCCGGCCGATTCTTGCAGCATGCGCTGGTCTTCGTTCAAGGAAAAAGTCATGGTGTCGGCGTTGATTCGGATCAGGCTTTGGGCTTTGGGCTTTGGGCTTTGGGCTTTGGGCTTTAAGCCTTAGGCCTTAGGCAGGCCCAGCATCTGCTCGGCGATGATGTTGCGTTGGATTTCGGAGGTGCCGGCCAGGATGGTTTCGGCCCGTGACCACAGGTAGGCGTGGGTCAACGTTGCCGCGTCCGCGTCGGTATCGATGTTGCAATCCGCTTGGGCCCGAGCGTTGAAATCGGCTTCGATACCGGCTTCGATACCGGCTTCGATACCGGCTTCGATACCGGCTTGCATATCGGCCAAAACACCGGCATTGCGCCGCGCACCGATACCCGCATTGCCGACCGCGCCCGCCATCCCTGCTCCATCGCCGCAGCCCTCGCCGTAGCCCGCCCCTTCCAGGCACGCGCCTTCTCCCAGCATCTGCAAGGACAGCTCCAGCAACCGCTGGTGCGCCTCGCTCCAATGAATCTTGGTGGACGAGCCTTCCGGCCCGGGCGGATCTCCGCGCATGGCGCCTTCCAGCGCGCGCCGCGACTTCAACGCCAGCACGTGGCTGTCGGCCGCCAGCCGCGCCCATCGGTGACGCACGTCGGCGCACGAGGCCGGCGCGAGCCCGGACGCGTCGGGGCGCAGCGCCAGCCGCCGCACCGCTTGCAGCTCTTGCGAAAAGCGGACCAGACGCGGAATGAAGTAGGTACCGCGTTCGAAGCTGGCGGCGGCCATCGCGACCTTCCAACCCTGGTTCTCGGCGCCCAGCAACAGGTCTTGCGGCACGAACACATCTTCGAAGAACACTTCGCAGAATTCCGCATCGCCTGTGATCTGGCGGATGGGCTCGACCCTGACGCCCGCGCTGCGCATGTCCACCAACAGAAAGCTCAAGCCCTTATGTTTGGGCACGTTGGCATCGGTGCGCGCCAGCACGAAGCACCACTGGGCGCGGTCGGCGAACGACGTCCAGATCTTGTGCCCATTCAGCCGGTACCCACCCGCCACCGGCTCGGCGCGCGTGCGTACCGAGGCCAGGTCCGACCCCGCGCCGGGTTCGGAATAGCCCTGGCACCAGACCTCGCGGTTGGACAGAATCCCGGGCAGGAAACGGCGCTTTTGCGCATCGGAGCCAAAGTGCAGCAGCGTGGGCGCCAGGATGCCATGGCCGATCAGGTTCACGCCCAGCGGCGCGCCGCAACGCGCATGCTCTTCATGGAATACGGCCTGGCGCGATAACGGCAAGCCGTGCCCGCCGTATTCGATGGGCCACCCCAGGCCGGACCAGCCGTGGGCACACAAGGTGTCTTCCCACGCGCGACGAAAGTCCAGGTGGCGGGGGCACGCCCCGCCGGGCCACCCGCGTGCGAAGCCGGCATAGGTCTTGGCGAGCCACGCGCGCAACTGCGCACGAAAGGCGGCGTCGTCCTGAGCCAGGATGCGCGCGGCTGCGTTGTCCTGTCGATCCATGCGGGTCACTCCAATCGGATATTCGAATCGCGCGCGACCTTGGCCCAGGTCGACACGTCTTGCCGGATGAACGCCGCGAACGCCTTGGGGTCGCTGCCGATGATATCCAGCCCCAGCCCCACGAATTGCGCCTTCACGTCGGGCTGTTGCAGGATCTGCGCCAGATTCGCATAGAGCTTGTCGACGACCGCTTGCGGCGTGTTCGCCGGCGCCACCAGCCCCAGCCACGGCATGGCCGAATAGCCTGGCAGGCCGGAAGCCGCCACCGTCGGCAGGTCGGGGACCGAGGCCGAGGGCTTGGTGGTCGTCACTGCCAGCGCACGCAGCTTGCCGTCCTTGACGAAGGGCCCGGACGAGGCCCAGGCGTCGAACATCACCTGGATACGCCCGGCCACCAGATCGTTCAGCGCCGGCGCGCTGCCCTTGTACGGAATGTGCGCCATCTGCACGCCCGCCATGCTGTTGAACAGTTCGGCTTCCAGGTGCGTGGAACTGCCCGCGCCCACGGACCCGTAGCTGACCTTGCCCGGATTGGCCTTCAGATACGCAATGAGTTCGCCCACGTTCTTGGCGGGAATCGACGGGTGCACTTCAAGCACGTGCACCACCGAGGCCACCTGGCTGACGGGTGTGAAGTCCTTGATGGGGTCGTAGTTGACCTTGGCGTAGATGCTGGGCGCGATGCCCAGCGAGGACGCGGCCATCAGCAGCGTGTAGCCGTCGGGCGCGGCGCGCGACACGTAGTCGGACGCAATCATCGTGCCGCCGCCCGGCTTGTTCTCCACGATGACCGTCTGGCCCAGCTTGGCGGTCAGGCGTTCGGCCAGCAGGCGGCTCATGATGTCGGCCGCGCCGCCGGGCGAGAACGGCACCACGATGCGCACCGGCCGATTGGGATACGCGTCCTGCGCCAGCGCGGGTGTGGTTGCGCCAGCCACGGCCAGCGCCGCGCCGGCCAACAGCCCTTTTATTACCTGTCTTTTCTTCATGCCTGTCTCCTCCTGGGGAATGCGTTGCGCGCATCGCGCGGTTGCACTACGGGGTTGCGGGCAGGATCAACGCGTCCAGTACGGCAACGTCTTGTCCCGCCTCTTTGATCAGCAAGGGATTGACTTCGATTTCGGCCACCCGCGCGGGCGCGGCCAGCAGCGCCTTGCCCACGGCAACAATCGCCCGGCAGGCCGCCGCGACGTCCGCGCGGGGCTTGCCCCGGTAACCGTCCAGCAAGGGGTACGCCTTCAGTTCTTGCAGCATCTGCATGGCGATGGCTTCGTCCACGGGCAGCAAGCGGTGGCTGGTGTCCTGGTAGATCTCGGTCAGCACGCCGCCCAGCCCCACCGTCAGCACGGGGCCAAAGACAGGGTCGCGCGTGGCGCCCACGATCAGCTCCGCGACGCCGCGTTCCATCTTCTGCACCATCACGCCATCGACGCGCGCGTCGGGTTGGGGGG
>NZ_JBLVOL010000015.1:87839-103694 GCF_053543755.1 Achromobacter semiaridum
CGCGCGCAGCACCCGGTCGAAGGCGGCGTTGACGGCGGCGTCGTCCGCCAGCCCCAACGCTACGCCGCCGGCTTCCGTCTTGTGCGCGATGTCGGCGCTAAGTATCTTCAGCGCCACGGGGTAGCCTGCGTGGCGCGCCTGGGCCACCGCGTCTTCCGCCGTGCGTGCCACGCGGGCAAGCGCCTGCGGCAGCCCGAACGCGGCCACGTAGGCGCGCGCGTCCACTTCGTTGCAGGGCAGCGCGGGCACGCAGGGGGGGCTGAGGTTTACGGTGGTGTCGATGGGCACCATGCGGCGCGTGCCGCGTGCTTCGCACCACAACAGATACGGCGCCAGCGCGGACACGGCCAGCCCCAGGTCTTCAAACACCGCCACCTCGGCCTCGCGCAGGGCGGCGCGGCTTTGCGCCAGGCCCGTGTCGATGGCGACGAACAGGCGCTGATGCTGGCGCGACGCCTCGGCCAGCGCATCGGCCATGCGGTCCAGCATGTAGCCGGGCGCGTAGACCACCACGGCGTCAATCGCGTCAGTGGTGGCCAGGGCTTGCAGCACGGTGCGCACGAACGCGGGGTCGTTGACGACGTTGCCCGTCACGTCCACCGGGTTGCCCACCATGCCGTAATCGGGGATGCCGCCGCGCAGCACGGCTTGCAGGCCGGCGGGCAGGTCCGGCAATTCCAGCCCCACGCCAATGAACTTGTCCGCCAGGATGGCGCCCAGCGCGCCCGACATCGTCAGCACCGCCACGCGCTTGCCGGCGCTGCGATGGCGCAGCGTGGCCAGGCTGGCCAGTTGCGCCATCTGCGCGAAGTCGGTGGCTTCGATCACGTTCAATTGGCGAAACGCCGCCGCGTAGACGCGCTTGTCGCCCGCCAGCGCCGACGTATGCGAACGCACAGCCGCCGCGCCCTTATCCGTGCTGCCGGCCTTCAGCGCAATCAGCAGCTTGCCCTGGCGCTCAAGTTCCTGACAGGCCCGCACGAAGCGCTCGCCGTCGCGCAATTGTTCGATGTAGCCCAGCACAATCTCGGTGTGCACGTCTGCCGCCAGATATTCCAGGTACTGCGAAAAATCCAGGCAGGCCTCGTTGCCGGTATTGATGAAGTGCGAAAACGGCAAATCCAGCCGCCGCGCGATGGCGTACACCGCCGCGCACACATTGCCGCTTTGCGTCAGCAGGCTGACCATGCCGGGCCGCGATTGCGCGGGCGCCGTCTTGAATACCGAGGCAAAGGCGGTGTGCGCCTGCGTGTTCAAGTTGGCAAAGCCCATGCAGTTCGGGCCCGCCACGGCCATGCCGCTTTGCGCCACGAACGCTTCCAGTTCAGCTTGCAGGCGCGCGCCGTCGCCGCCCGCTTCCGCAAAACCCGCCGCATACACGATGGCCGCGCGCACGCCATGGGCGTGGCAGCGGCGCAGCATCGGCGTGACCTCGGCGGCGGCAATCGCCAGCACGGCCAGGTCCACGGGTTCCGGCACGGCTTCTATGTCGGGCCAGCAACGTATGCCGAACACTTCCTGGTACTTCGGGTTGACCGGGTAGATGCCGCCCGCGTAGCCAAAGCGCGTCAGCAGTTCCAGCGGCATGCCGCCGATGCGGCCGGCGTTGGCGCTGGCGCCGATCATGGCAATGGAACGCGGGTCCAGCAGGCAGTCCAGCGCGGCCCTCATGCCGTTTCGCCCTTCTTGTTGCGCTGAATCGCCTGGGCCAGTCCGCGTTCGCGCACGGCCTGGAACTCTTCACTAAGGTGCGACAGCTGGTGGGTGTCGAAGTGCGCCGACAAGGCCGTGCGAAAGCCTTGCGCATCGGCCGTGCGGTTCAACGAGCGCTTGATCAGGCGCAGCCCGAACGGCGGCGCCTGCGCAATGCGCCGGGCCAGCGTCAGCGTGGCTTCGTCCAGTTCGGCCTCGGGCACCACGCGGTTCACCATGCCGATGCGCAGCGCCTCGGCCGCGTCGACCTTTTCACCGGTGTAGAGCATTTCCTTGGCTTTGCGCAGGCCCATCACCCAGGGGTGAATCAGCACTTCGGTAGCGGCGGCGGCCAGCGTGTGGCCGACAGGGTCCGAAAAGTAGGCGGTGTCGGCGCACACGACCAGGTCGCACATGTTGGCGATCATGAAGCCGCCCGCCACGCAGGCGCCCTGCACCTGCGCGATGGTGGGTTTGGGGAAATCCCAGATGCGCAGGCAATAGCCGTAGTAGCGGCGCGACTCGTATTCCCAGCGTTCTTCCACGGTGAAATCGGCGCGCGTGGCTTGCGCTTCTTTCAAGTCGTGGCCCGCCGAGAAATGCGCGCCGCGCCCGGCCAGCACCACCACGCGCACGGCGTCGTTTTGCTCGGCTTGGGTCAGGGCGTGGTCCAGTTCATCCAGCATCTGCTGGCTTTGGGCATTGCGCGCCGATTCGCGCGCCAGGCTGATGCGGCAGATCGAGTCGTGGTGCTCGACGGCCAGGGTGGCGTATTCCATAGTCTCCTCGTCTTTTGCAACGCCCGCGCTTGCGGATGGCACGGGTCGATGGATCGATTCGATTGAATTAACGCACCTGGAATCCTAGAATACAAAATATTCGACCACTTTTTCCCACAATATGAACAAGTCTATGGCTACCGGCGGCACCCAGAGCATGCGGCGCGCGCTGGGCCTGTTACGCGTGCTGGCGCAGCATCAGGAAGACGGCATCGACCTGCAAGGCGTGATGAGCGCAACTGGGCTGGAACGGTCCACCGCCCACCGCCTGTTGAGCTGCCTGCTGGAAGAGCAATTCGCCGAACGCGACGCGCGCACGCGGCGTTATCGACTGGGCGTGGATTCCATGCAGCTGGGTTTTGCGGCGTTGCGACGCACGCCATTGCTGGATGCGCTGCGCCCCTTCGCGCAGAAGCTCGCCCGATTGTCGGGCGACACCGTGTTCCTGGTGATCCGTCAGGGGGATTACGCCTTGTGCCTGCTGCGCGAGGCGGGCTCGTTCCCGGTGAAGGTGTTCACCATTGACCAGGGCGAACGGCGGCTGCTGGGCGTGGGCGCGGGCGGGCTGGCGTTGATGGCCAGTTTGGCCGACGAAGAGATCGCGGCGCTGTATGCGCGGCATGCACCTGGCTACGCGCAGATCGGCGTCTCCAGCGCGGCGTTGATGAAGGCCGTCAAGCAGACGCGCGCGACGGGGCATTCTGAAATCGTGGACACGATCACGCCGGGCGTGTCGGGCGTGGGCGTGGCGTTTCCGGTGTCGGAATTGACCTGGGTGGCGTTCAGCTTCGGCGCCATCAGCAGCCGGCTGGATGCGCCGCGCCGCGCCAAGATGGGCGAGCTGCTGCGGGCCGAATGCCAGGCCTGGGCGGCGGGTTATCTGGGCCAGGCTTGAACAAAAGCGCCCCGCCGGGAGGCGGGGCGCTGGGCTGCGTCATTCGGCTGCGTCATTCGGCTGCGTCATTCGGCTGCGTCATTCGGCTGCGTCGTTCGGCTGCACCCAAAACCGCAGCCGAACCGACATCAAACCCTTAAATGCGTTCGAAGATCGCGGCGATGCCCTGGCCGCCACCGATGCACATCGTCACCAGCGCATAGCGGCCGCCCACGCGTTGCAGCTCGTGCAGCGCCTTGACGGTGATGATCGCGCCCGTTGCGCCGATGGGGTGGCCCAGGCCGATGCCGCTGCCGTTGGGGTTCACCTTGGCGGGGTCCAGCTTCAACTCACGCGCCACGGCGCACGCTTGCGCGGCGAACGCTTCGTTGGCTTCGATGACGTCCAACTGGTCCACCGTCAAGCCGGCGCGTTTCAAGGCGGCCTGCGTGGCGGGCACCGGGCCGATGCCCATGATGTTGGGGTCGACGCCCGCGTGCGCGTAGGCCACCAGGCGCGCCAGCGGCTTGATGCCGCGCTTGGCGGCTACCGAGGCGTTCATCAGCACCACCGCGCCCGCGCCGTCGTTCAGGCCCGACGCGTTGCCCGCCGTGACTGTGCCATTCTCTTTCTGAAACACCGGCTTCAGCCCCGCCATGGTGTCGGCCGTGACGTCGCGGCGCACGTGCTCATCGGTGTCGAACACGACTTCGCCCTTGCGCGTCTTTTGCACCACCGGCACGATTTGGTCGCGGAAGTAGCCGGCGTCAATGGCGGCGGCGGCGCGGCGATGCGATTCGGCGGCCAGCGCGTCCTGGTCCTGGCGGCTGATGTTGAATTTGGCCGCCACGTTTTCGGCCGTGACACCCATGTGCATGCGGCCGAAGGGGTCGGACAAGGCGCCGGTCATCATGTCCAGCATGGCGCTGTCGCCCATGCGGGCACCCCAGCGTTGCGAGGGCACGATGTACGGGGCGCGGCTCATGCTTTCGGCGCCCGCGCCGATGGCGATATCGGCATCGCCCAGCATGATGGTCTGCGCGGCCGACACGATGGCCTGCAAGCCCGAACCGCACAGGCGGTTGACGTTGAAGGCGGGGGTTTCCTTGGCGATGCCGGCGTTCATGGCCGCCACGCGCGACAGGTACATGTCGCGCGGTTCGGTGTTGATGACGTGGCCCACCGCAACGTGGCCGACTTCGTCGCCCTTGACGGCGGCGCGTTCCAGCGCCGCCCGGATAACGGTTGCGCCCAGGTCGCAGGGCGGCACGTCTTTCAGCGCGCCGCCAAAATCGCCAATGGCGGTGCGCACGGCGGATGCGACGATAACTTCATTCATGGTGTTTCCTCCTTGTGATGTTTTCCATCATAACGCCGGCCTAGCGCCGCCGCGCCGCAAGGAATTGGGCGACGGCATCCGCGTGCGCGTCGGTCTTGTGGGCCAGCGCCTGATAGGCCGCCGACAGTTCCAGCAAGGCGTCCAGCCGCGCATGCTGGCTTTCGCGCAAGAGGCGCTTGGTCAGCCGCACGGCCTGCGGCGAATTGGCCGCCATGCGCCCGGCCAGCGCGCGCGCGGCGGGCAGCAGTTCCTGGCCCGGCACCACGCGCGACACCAGACCCCATTCCAGCGCCGTGGCCGCACCGATGGCGTCGCCGGTAAACGACATTTCGGCGGCACGCGCCATGCCGATCAAACGCGGCAAAAACCACGCGCCACCATCGCCGGGAATGATGCCCAGCTTGACGAAGCTTTCGGCAAAGGTGGCCGACTCGGCCGCGATGCGCACATCGCACATGCAGGCCAGGTCGCAACCTGCGCCGACCGCCGGGCCGTTGACGGCGGCAATGGTGGGCACTTCAAGCGCGTGCAAGGCCAGGGGCAGGCGCTGGATGCCGTGCCGATACTCCTGGCGCAGCGCGGCCGGTGCGACGTCCGGCCCGATCTGGCGCTGCATTTCGTGGATGTTGCCGCCCGATGAAAACACCTTGCCTGTCGCGGTCAGGATCAGTACGCGCACGTCGGGGTCGCGCTCGATACGCGCGAAGATGGCCAGCATCTGGTCCACGATATCGCTGCCGGTCAGCGCGTTGCGGGTCGCGGGGTCATCCAGCGTCAGCGTCGCCACGCCGTCCGCGTCCAATTCAAAATGCACGAGTTCCGTCATGTTTGCCCTTTCCCGATTACAGGTTTTGGTTCGCCGCCGCGCGCGCCGGCAAGAACGTTCAGCGTAGGCGCGTGGCCGGGCAGCGTCCAATATTAGTTTTTGCATCGGCGATACGATTCCGGTATCGAAAAGCCAAAAAATAATATTGGACGGCGGTGGCGGCCACGCCGGATAGTGGCTTGACGCGCCCCTATCCAGGCGGCCCCGCAACGGACCCGGACCATGATCGAACCGCTGGACCTGACCCCCATCCCCGCCGCCGATGAAGCGCTGCGCGCGGATATCCGCGCCTTTCTGGCAGACACGCTGGACGGGTTGGAGCCGGATGAACGCGCGCGGTCGTGGATGGGGTTTGATGCGGGCTTCAGTCGCCAGCTTGCCGGACGCGGCTGGCTGGGCCTGACGTTGCCGCGCGAATTTGGTGGGGCCGAGCGAGGCCATTTCGCGCGTTTCGTGCTGTCCGAGGAATTGCTGGGCGCGGGCGCGCCCGTATCGGCGCACTGGATCGCCGACCGCCAAAGCGCCCCCTTGATCCTGAAGGTGGGCACGCCCGCGCAAAAATCGTTTTACCTGCCTCGCATCTGCCGCGCCGAGGCGTTCTTTTGCATCGGCATGAGCGAACCGGGATCAGGCTCGGATCTGGCCAGCATCCGCACGCGGGCAGAGCCGATAAGCGGCGGCTGGTGCTTGAACGGCAGCAAAATCTGGACCACCAACGCGCACCGTTCGCACTACATGATTGCGTTGGTTCGCACGTCGGGATCCCCGCAGGACCGTCACCAGGGTCTGTCGCAACTGATCGTGGACCTGTCGCTGCCCGGCGTGTCGGTGCGGCAGATTCAAGACCTGACCGGGGACGCGCATTTTTCAGAAGTGTTCTTCGACAACGTGCAGTTGCCGGGCGATGCGTTGATCGGTGAAGAAGGCGCGGGCTGGGCGCAGGTCAATGCCGAATTGGCGTTCGAGCGCAGCGGCCCCGAACGGCTGTATTCCAGCATTGCGCTGCTGGAATGCTGGTTGACGCACTGCCGCGCCTTGTCGGGCGATGCCGCCGACCGCGCGGCCTTGGGCGCCATCTTGTCGCAGATGGCGGTGTTGCGGGCAATGTCGCTGGCCGTGGCGGGCAAGCTGGCCGCGGGCGCCAGCCCGGCCACCGAAGCGGCACTGGTGAAGGACCTGGGCACGGAACTGGAACAGCAAATTCCCCGCCTGATCGGCGACGCGCTGGGCCGGCACCCCGACCTGCCGCCCCCATTGCCCCTGCTGCGCACGCTGACGTACCTGGAGCAAGTCGCGCCGACGTTTTCGCTGCGCGGCGGCACCCGTGAAATTTTGCGCGGCATCATCGCGCGGGGGCTGGGGCTGCGCTGAGGCGGGGGCGGGGGAAAAGCGGGCTGGTGTCATGGGGCTGATGTCAGGTCGCGGATGTCAGGTCGCGGATGTCATGCCGCTGATGTCATGCCGCTGATGTCAGGTCGCGGATGTCAGGTCGCGGATGTCATGCCGCTGATTTCAGGTCCTTACGTGAGGTCACTGATGTCATCCATGCTGATCCGCGGCGCATTAACTGGATACGGATGGACAAGGGCTACATCATGAACAATGCTGGCGACACGCTTTCCGACAACTTGCTGGGCGACGCGGCCGAACGCTTGTTCGCGCAAACCTGCACGCCCGCGCTGCTCCGCGCCGCCGAACAAGGGCAACCCATCGATGCCGCATGGCGGGCGTGCGAGGACGCGGGGTTCGCCGATGCGCTGGTGCCCGAGTCGCTGGGCGGCGCCGGGCTGACGTTGGCGGCGGCACTGCCGGTGGTGCTGGCGGCAGGCCGTCACCTGTGCCCCTACCCCATCGCGCATACGATGCTGGCGCGCGGCTGGCTGGCGGCCCACGGACATGCCGCCCTCCCGGGGCCGATCGCATTGGCGCCGCATGGGCTGTCTATGGCCGGCGACCGCATCGCGGGCGCGAATGTGCCTTGGATACGCGTGGCCAGCCACGTGCTGGCGCAGATCGATCGACAAGCGTGGCTGCTGCCCGCGCAAGCCGTCGATGTGCAGAGCAACGGCGTGCATGGGGCGCTGGATGGCGAGGCGTCATGGGCGTTGTCGGACGCGCAATGCCTGGGCCCTGTCCGGGCAGCAAGCAATGAAGGGGATGGGCGGGATGGGCGGGATGGGCAGAGCGAGGCCGATGCGCCGGATGCCCTGACCGTGCTGGCCGCCGCGGCCTACGCGGGCCTGATGGCCGGGGCAATGGAACGGGTGCTGGCGATGACGCTGGACTACGCCAACACGCGGGCGCAATTCGGCAAGTCCATCGGCCGCTTCCAGGCGGTGCAGCAGCAGATCAGCGTGATGGCCGAAGAGGTGTGGGCGGCGAACATGGCCGCGCAACTGGCCTTCCAAAGCCGGGACTCGCAGGACGGCGGGGCGGCCCACGCGATGGCCGACGCGATGGCCGACGCGATGCCCGGCGCAATGCAGGTGGCCGTCGGCAAGGCGCGAGCCAGCCAGGCGGCGCCGCGCGTGGCCGATATCGCCCATGCGGTCCATGGCGCCATCGGCATCACCGCCGAATTCGACTTGCAGCTTTACACGCGCCGCTTGCGCGACTGGCGGTTGGCGGCGGGGTCGGAATCCTTTTGGCATGCACACATCGGCGCCCGTGCCTTGCAAGGCGAAGACCGCGCACTGGACATCATCCGCCGCGTATCACAGGGCCAATCCTGACGCGGCGATACCGCAGGCGACGGCCCGGATGCCGGCGGCGATCCACCGCTTGACGCGCCGCACGACACGCCGCATGACGCGCCGCATGGCACGCCACACGACACACACCACGACGCACACCTCCACACACAGCAAGACACACAGCACGTATCATCGAAAGCCCATGCCGCCCTGGACCTTATCCATGGACTTTCGCCACTTGCAGCAATTCCTGGTGCTTGCCGACACGCTGAACTTTCACCGCGCGGCGGAAAAGCTGCATATGTCGCAACCCCCGTTGTCGGTGTCGATCCGCAAGCTGGAAGAAATGGTGGGTGTGCCGCTGTTCGTGCGCGGCCGGCAAGGCGTGCAGCTGACCGAGGCCGGGCTGGCGGCGCTGGACGAAGCGCGCCGCGCGCTGTTTCATGCCGAGCAATTCCGGCTGGCGGCGCGAGCCGGGGCGGCCGGTGAAGGCGGCACCGTCCGTATCGGTTTCGTCGGATCCGCCACGCACGCCATCTTGCCGCGCGTGCTGCCCTTGTTTCGCCAACGCTATCCGGGCGTGACGGTGGTGCTGCGCGAAGCCACCTCGATACGCATCATGCAGGACCTGGCCGACGACGCGCTGGAAGTGGGCATCGTGCGCGTGCCGGTGGCCATGGGCTCGCGCGTGCGGCTGGCGCCCTTGACCACGGAGAATTTCGTGCTGGCTGTGCACAACAGCCATCCACTGGCGCGTCGTGGCCGCATCCGGCTGGCCGAGCTGGCCGACGAACCCTTCATCATGTACACCGCCACCGAGGCGGCCGGCCTGCGCATGGCGGCGATCAACGCCTGCCAGCTGCGCGGCTTCACGCCCCGCATCGCGCAGGAAGCCGTGCAGGTGCAAACCCTGTTGAGCCTGGTGGAAAGCGGCCTGGGCGTGGCGCTGGTGCCGGCCGGCGCCCGCCGCCACCCCAGCCCCAATGTGGTCACTAAAACCCTGGCCGATTTTCCCGCCGACGCGTCGATCGGCATCTCGCTGGCATGGAACCCGGGCGCCGAGCGCAGCGCCGCGCGCAACCTGCGCGAAGTGGCCGCCCACGCCTTCCGGCCCAAGGCGGCCAAATAAGCCCCGCTTGCGGCAAGGTGGCCAGCAGGCTTAGGATGGAGCATGACCGCGCCGCGGCGCCCTGGCCGTTATCCAAGGCGCGACGCGCGGTCGGCGTTTGAACCTTGTCAGCGATCCGGGAGCACATCGTGAAAACAGTGGCTGAGATTCTCAGGGAAAAGTCGAACAATGCCGTCGTGACGGTTTCACCGGATTCCTCGGTGTTCGACGCCATCAAGACCATGGCCGAACGCAGCATCGGCGCAGTGGTGGTCGTGCAAGGGGATACGGTGCTGGGCATGCTGTCCGAGCGCGACTACGCCCGCAAAGTCGTCTTGCAAGACCGCTCGTCGCGCAGCACCAAGGTGCGCGACATCATGACCGACTCGGTGTATTACGTGGGCCCGGGCGACACGCGCGAGCACTGTATGGCCATGATGACCGAACGGCATTTCCGCCATCTTCCGGTCATCGACAACGAAAAGCTCATCGGCCTGCTGTCCATCGGCGATCTGGTCAAGGACATCATGAGCGAACAGAAATTCATCATCCACGAGCTGGAACGCTACATCAGCGGCGGCCACGCGTAAGCGCGCCGCGCCGTTGTTTCGCGCGCACTGGCGGCTATCCCGCCGCCAGGATCCGCGCCGCCGGCACGATCAAGCCCAGGCCGGCCGCCAACAACAGCACGAACACCATCCGCTTCACGGTCTTCATGGACCCTGCCGTGCTGTAGCGCCGCGCCACCCACGTCACCCCGATCACCACGGGCAGCGCCTGCACGCTAAGCCAGAATGACGACGCCATGAAATGGCCCTGCCCCGTCACCAGCGCCAGCCGCACCACGGCATTGAGCGAGAACAGCACCAGCAGGCTGTTGCGGATGGATGCCAGCGGCAAGGGCTGGCGATACAGGTGATACACCATCGGCGGGCCGGCGCTGGAGAACAGGCCGCCCAACACGCCTGATATCCCCCCGAAGAACAGAAAGGACGCTTTGGACGACAAGCGTTCCAATGGCTTGGCTCGCGCCACCAGCTGCACCGCGCAGGCCAGGATCGTGATGCCCAGCAGCAGTTGCAGCAGGACCGTCATGGACCCGCTGATCCACGTCAACGCGGCCACGCCCACGCCCACGCCTACCAGGCTGGCGATCATGGCCGGACGCATCAGCGACCAATTCACTTGGGGCTTGGCGCGCGCCAGCGTCACGGCGGCGTTGACCAGCGACAGCACGCTGACCACGTTGGCCACTTCGGCCACCGAGGCCAACTGGAACACGCCGGACAGGCCCAGCAGCACCAGCCCGAACGCGAATCCGGTCATGGTCTGGGCATAGGTGGCCAGCGCCACGCAGGCCAGAAACAGCAGGTGATGGGAAATGCTCATGCGGGCGGCCGGTTTTTTGTCGCGGCGATGATATCACCCGGGCGAACAGCGTTCGTTTGTCGCGATAACGCTGCGGGGCGTCGCTTTTGGCACATATCGTCACAACTAGAAGCGCACCTGCACCCCGCGCCCGGCGCGCTGCCGCTATCCTTGCCGCCCTGTCCGTCCCCCATGCACGTCCGCCCGCATGACGCCAAACGCATGACGCCAAACGCATGACACCAAAACACACCACGATCAACACGGTCACGCTGACCTGCTCCACTTGCGGCAGCGCGCAGTTCACCAAACTGGCCCCCAACGAATACCGCTGCAACCACTGCCACGCGTTGACGCTGGTGGAGGACGACGTCGCGCAGCGGCTGGAAAAGATACTGCGGGGCATGCAGCAGCCGGTCAGGCATGCGCAGATCAAGCCCAGCGCGTTGGCGGCCATCGTGCTGGTGGTGGTCGCGGCAATCTTCGTGCCGCTGGTGGCGTCGATGCTGACGTCCAGCCCGTCAACCCCGTACCGCCCAACGCCCGTGACCCCGCCGATCGATGCGTCGCTGGTCAAGCTGACGGACGTGCGCGAAGTTCAGATCCGCGGGCGCAAGCAGCTGGTGATGATCATGCGCAACGAAACGGGCAAGAAGATCGACGTGCCACGTGTCACGGCGACGTTCTTTCAGGGCGACCTGACGCTGACGTCGACTCTGTCCACGCCATCGCCGCGCTCGCTGGAGCCCGGCGAATACGCGCCCGTGCTGATCTCGGCCCCTGAAAAGGCGTACTCGCGCTACGAATTACAGGTGGCCACGCCAACGCCGGCGCGAGGCAAGAACAACGATGTGTCCGCCAGCAAGGTGCAGCTGGTGAATAACGACGGCGCGTATCGCCTGGTGGGTTTGCTGAAGAACGACGGCGCCAAAGAGGCCGGCGCCGCGCAGATCACCGTGCTGCTGTACGGCCAGGACGGTGCGTTGATCGGCACCGGCAACGGCTATGGCAGCGCCGGCGCGTTGGCGCCGGGCGCCATGACCGCGTTCGACGTGCGCTGCGAAATGCTTGGCGACGACAAGGTCGCTTCCTACGACTACATGGTGCAAAGTGAAAGCTGACCGTTCCCCATCCAAGCCGCTTGCCTGGCCGGCCAAGACCGCGCTGGTGCTGCTGATCCTGGCGGCGGCCGGCGTGGCGTTGACCCAATACACCGCCGTGGGACCGTGGGTGGCGAACAAGCTGGGGCATGAGACGCCGGCCGGGTCGGCGAACACGGCTGCGGCCAAGCCCGTGGAGGACTCGCCCAAGGAAGCCGCTTCCACCAGCCGCATGCACCGCGTCAGCCCGGCCAATGTGCGCGTTATCGACCACGTGCGTCTGTCCACCGAAGAACTGCTGGACCCGAACTTCGCGTTGTTCGACCCGAAGGCGTTCAGCTTGTCGGCGCCGCGCCGCCTGCTGGATGAAATCGAGCGGCCGGTGATGTTCGCGGAGCTGTCCAACACCAGCACCACCGACATCGCCCTGTCGCCCCGTGTTGAAATTTCGGTGTTTGACGGCTCACGGCCGTTGAACCCGCGCCAGGAATGGACCCTGCCCACGCATCTTTACCCGGGCGAGCGGGTGCCGGTGATGCTGTCGGGCGGCAATTACGAACGGGTGACCGAGGTCAAGACCCATTGGCTACCCGCCAAGCGCGCCGCCCTGCCCGGCCCGCGCCCCAAACTGGCCGTCACGGTCGAGAACACCGAAGCAGGGATAGGCACCGGCACGCTGAATTTCAGCTATCGCTATCGTTACAAATACGTCACCGTTCATGGCCGGGTGCGCAACGACGATCAGGTCGACGTCGAAAACGTCCGGGTCTGGGTCAGCCTGTACGACGCGCAAGACAAGTTGTCGGGCGCCCTGTTCAAGGAATTGCGGTTGCCCAAGCTGAAGCCGGGCGACAGCGCCCCTTTCGAAATGGACGTGAAGCAATTTGGTGGCAATTTTGCCCGGGTTGCCGTGGTCTACGACGTGGCCACACGCTAGGATTGCGCCTGCCCGTCTCGCCTTGACTTCGTAATGGCGGCCATCGAGCCGCCATTTTCCTGCCCAGCCAATGCCGAGGCGGGCCGCATCGGCGCGCCATCTGCCTTTTAGCGTCGCCGCCCAACAACAAGGGACGGACCGTAGTCTTATATAAGATATAAGACGTTTGCTTGCCGCCCCCTCTTCCCTCTACAATTCCGGCCGACAACCCTTCTTCCAACCCGACTTTTGAGCAGGCCTCACATGCTGGATAACTACCGCCAACACGTTGCCGAACGCGCGGCTCTGGGGATTCCCCCGCTGCCCCTGACGGCTAAACAAACCGCCGAACTGATCGAACTGCTGAAGAACCCGCCCGCTGGCGAAGAGCAGAATCTGGTCGAACTGTTGACCCACCGTGTGCCGGCCGGCGTGGACGATGCCGCCAAGGTGAAGGCGTCCTACCTGGCCGCCGTGGCGCTGGGCAAGGAAGCTTGTGCGCTGATCAGCCGTGCCAAGGCGACGCAACTGCTGGGCACGATGCTCGGCGGCTACAACATTGGCCCGCTGGTCGACCTGCTGGATGACGCGGAAATCGGCACCATCGCCGCCGATGCGCTGAAAAAGACCCTGTTGATGTTCGACGCCTTCCATGACGTGAAGGAAAAGGCCGACAAGGGCAACGCCAACGCCAAGTCCGTGATGCAAAGCTGGGCCGACGCCGAATGGTTCACCAGCCGTCCGGAACTGCCGGAAAGCCTGACCATCACCGTCTTCAAGGTGCCTGGCGAAACCAACACCGACGACCTGTCGCCGGCGCCCGACGCCACGACCCGCCCCGACATCCCGATGCACGCCCTGGCGATGCTGAAGAACAAGCGCGACGGCGCGGCCTTCGAACCGGAAGAAGACGGCAAGCGCGGCCCGGTCAAGTTCATTGAATCGCTGAAAGAAAAGGGCCACCTGGTCGCCTACGTGGGTGACGTGGTCGGCACGGGTTCGTCGCGCAAGTCGGCCACCAACTCGGTGCTGTGGTTCACGGGCGAAGACATCCCCTTCGTGCCGAACAAGCGCTTTGGCGGCGTGTGCCTGGGCAACAAGATTGCCCCGATCTTCTACAACACGATGGAAGACGCCGGCGCTTTGCCGATCGAACTGGACGTGTCCAAGATGGAAATGGGCGACGTCGTTGAGCTGCGCCCCTACGACGGCAAAGCCATCAAGAACGGCGAAGTCATCGCTGAATTCGAAGTGAAGTCCGACGTGCTGTTCGACGAAGTGCGCGCCGGTGGCCGCATTCCGCTGATCATCGGCCGTGGCCTGACCGCCAAGGCTCGCGAAGCACTGGGCCTGGCCCCGTCGACGCTGTTCCGCCTGCCCAATAACCCGGTAGACACCGGCAAGGGTTACACGCTGGCCCAGAAGATGGTGGGCCGTGCTTGCGGCCTGCCGGACGGCCAGGGCATCCGCCCGGGTACCTACTGCGAACCGAAGATGACTTCGGTCGGCAGCCAGGACACCACCGGCCCGATGACCCGCGACGAATTGAAAGACCTGGCTTGCCTGGGCTTCTCGGCCGACCTGGTGATGCAGTCGTTCTGCCACACCGCCGCCTACCCCAAGCCCGTGGACGTCAAGACGCACCACACGCTGCCGGAATTCATCAGCACCCGTGGCGGCGTGTCGCTGCGCCCGGGTGACGGCGTGATCCACTCGTGGCTGAACCGCATGCTGTTGCCCGACACCGTCGGCACCGGCGGCGATTCGCACACCCGCTTCCCGATCGGCATTTCGTTCCCGGCCGGATCGGGCCTGGTCGCCTTTGCCGCCGCCACCGGCGTGATGCCGCTGGACATGCCGGAATCGGTGCTGGTTCGCTTCAAGGGCAAGCTGCAACCCGGCGTCACCCTGCGTGACCTGGTCAACGCCATCCCGCTGTACGCCATCAAGCAAGGCCTGCTGACGGTTGCCAAGCAAGGCAAGAAGAACATTTTCTCGGGCCGTATCCTGGAAATCGAAGGCCTGCCGGACCTTAAGGTCGAGCAAGCTTTTGAACTGTCGGACGCGTCCGCTGAACGTTCGGCTGCCGGCTGCTCGGTGTTCCTGAACAAGGAACCGATCATTGAATACATCAACAGCAACATCGTGATGTTGAAGTGGATGATCGCCAACGGCTACGAAGACGAACGCACGCTGGGCCGCCGCATCAAGGCCATGGAAGCGTGGCTGGCGGACCCCAAGCTGCTGGAGCCGGACGCCGACGCCGAATACGCCGCCGTGATCGAAATCGATCTGGCGGACGTGCACGAGCCCATCGTGGCCTGCCCGAACGACCCGGACGACGTCAAGACGCTGTCGGAAGTTGCCGGCGCCAAGATCGACGAAGTGTTCATCGGCAGCTGCATGACCAACATCGGCCACTTCCGCGCGGCGTCCAAGCTGCTGGAAGGCAAGCGCGACATCCCGGTCAAGCTGTGGGTTGCCCCGCCGACCAAGATGGACGCCACGCAGTTGACCGAAGAAGGCCACTACGGCGTCTTCGGCACCGCCGGCGCCCGCACGGAAATGCCGGGCTGCTCGCTGTGCATGGGTAACCAGGCACAAGTGCGCGAAGGCGCAACCGTGATGTCGACCAGCACCCGCAACTTCCCGAACCGCCTGGGCAAGAACACGAACGTGTACCTGGGTTCGGCCGAACTTGCCGCCATCTGCTCGAAGCTGGGCCGCATTCCGACCAAGGACGAGTACATGGCCGACATGGGCGTCATCAACAAGAGCGGCGACCAGATCTATCAGTACCTGAACTTCGACAAAATCGCCGACTACAAGGACGTGGCCGACGTGATCGAGGTGTAAGCCTTTCAGGTGTAAGCCTGATGCGTGTACGCGTTATGCGTGTACGCCCTATGCGATAGCTGGTCTCTGTGCCGGCTTTCCACGCAGACAACGGCCCCGGAGCAATCCGGGGCCGTTTGCAATCCGGCGCCGTTTGCAATCCGGCGCCGTTCGCTTCGGGCGGCGGCTTATCCGGCGTCCTTCCCCGCGACCAACCAGGCTTACCCACCCATTTCGGGGACGGAACTTTTCCGGCGATACGTTTTCATACAATCGCGGTATCTTGTGACACCCGTCAACACCCATCACACCCCGGGCGCGGCCC